>DATFWL010000296.1:0-5831 GCA_035259385.1 Vicinamibacterales bacterium
AATGTTGAGGTATTGGATCATCCAGTTGCCCTGGACTTTTTGAATGTAGAAACCTGGTGACGTTGGAAGGTTTGAGCCACTACAAGAGCAGAGGGGGTTCTTAAGGACGAGTGGTAAACGGTCCCAAGCTCCTGAAAACAAAGTACGCCCGGCAGGACTCGAACCTGCGACCCCCTGCTTAGAAGGCAGGTCCGACTAAATAGTCGAAACCGCGGAATTTGTAGACATTGTGGAATCTTCAAGATTCAAAGAGTTACGACGGAGTTATGGAAGCCTATAGAAGTTCGCTGGTCTTTGAGGATCTGACCATCTACAAAATCATCTCCAATGCTATGCGTGTTCGGGTAGGTAGTGAGAATCATTGTTAGTCCGACTGAGAGAAGTTTCATAACTTTCATCGTTGGACTTTGTCAGCTCAACCACAAGGATGATACTCGGAGAGAGATTTCTTTGAAGATGGGACATTATGCGCGTTATCGTACGCTCCTCATGAAACCATGGCCAGGCATTCACGTCGGTCCGATGAATTGGGTGCGAGAAACGATCTTCTTGAACCCGCAGCGCTCCATGTTGTTGAGCGATGGGTTGGCGCCCGCTTGCGAGGGCTCACCCGTTTCCGTGAAGATCCGTGTCGCGCCGGCGGCAATCGCGTCGCGAATCCGCTGCACCATCAAGGAGCTTTGCCCGCCGCGTCGTCTGTATTCCGGAAGCACGCCGGCCATGCCGAGCCAGGCGCTGTCGCCGTCGAGAAAGAGCGCCGCACCCCCGACGACAACTTCACCATCCATTGCGGCGTACAGATGCCAGCGCGGTCGCCAGAACAACGGCGCCAAAATGCCGGCGAGGAAGGGCGCGCCCTGCGCGCAAGCGATTGCGCGGTCGGTCTCTCCGACAAGCGAACGGTCGACGGGGACGATGCGCAGATCGGAGGCCGGCGATGACGGCGGAACCGTGCCACGCACCATCTTGGCTTTGAATGTCCGATGCGCGGGCGTGGGAAACATCGCGTCCAGGTAAGGTGCAAGCGCGGCGGGCTCGGAGTACGGTCCCCACCCGAGGCCGAAAGTCGAGCAGCCGGCGTCGACGAAGGCCTTCACCACGGCGTCGACATCATCCGCACTGGCCGGTCGCGTCATCCCGAGCCCAACGGCGCGATTAAGGAGTGTCATCGCGATTTGCGGCGCCATGAGCAGCGTGGCATCCGCAACGGTGCGCACGCCGAACCCGAATTCGGATCGGAACTCGGGCGGGATAGCTGCGTACCAGTCACTCCATGCGAGAGCCTCGATTCGTTCGGCTTCCACCGCTACAGCACGGATGTCATCGTTCTTGGTGTTCATCGAAGGTCCTTTCCTCGAAATTCTACTGTAAAAGCGATGCGCGTCGGAACCACCGGGCCGTCACGCTTCCTGGGCCGGCGAGACAGTGGCGCCCAGGCGCAATCGCGGCGCCTGGGCGATGCTCCGCAGTCACGTTGCGCTCAGGAGACGGTAAACATGCAGTTCAGGCAGAACACCACGTTGCCTGCTAGGTCGATGATGTAAACGCAGCGGGCCTCAACGACCGAGACACTCTGGGCGAGCTCAGTGACCGGCGCGATCACGAATAGGTTCGCCCCGACGGCCAACCGAGCCGCGAAGACCTTGAGTTGGTAGCGCCCGTTCCTGAATTGCGCTGGAATGGACGGGAACGACGCCACATCCATCGGGTGAAGAGTCGTAAGGCCGACCGGAGCCGCCACGAAATGGGCCTGCTCCGTACCCACGTTCAGATCGGCCCTGCCGTCATTGTGGAAGGCGACCGATCCCACACGGACGCCCATCGAGTCAAACAGCGTACACTCGTAACCGTCAGCAGTGAGCACCGTCGGTCCCCAGCCTCGGTACGTCGTCGACGGACCGTCGGGGTGGGTGCGAGGCGTTTGTGCCGATGCGGTGGAGGTCACAAAGACCAGGAATGCGAACAGGAACGCGGCCCCGCTCAGCGTCTTGATTCCGGTAGTCATCCATTTGTCTTTTATAGTGGTCATCTTTGTCTCCTTTATGTTTGATGCGGGCGCCGAAGAATGCTCGCGATCCGTCCGTCGTGACGCTCGAAGCGCTGTTCGAGACCGCAATCGCCTTGAGCCCGCGTGTTCAATGCGTGGCCATAATAGGCGGATCAATGTGTCCTGAATATCGCTCGGACGGGTGATTCTGGGGGTGATTTTTTTTGCCGTACGTGGAAGTCGGCGTCAGAATTCGAGGAGGTGCAGGGCGGCAGCGCGACTGACGGCGGCAGTGCGCGTCTTGACGTCCAGTTTTGCGTAGATGTGGCGGAGGTGCGTCTTCACGGTATTGCCTGAGATGAACAGCGCCTTACCGATCTCTTCGTTCGTGTACCCGGCCCCGAGCATCCGCAGTACCTGCAGCTCCTGGCGGCTCAAAGGTTCTGCGGCCTCGCGGGGCCCATGCGGGTCGCGTGCGGCGGCTGCGGACATCCCCGGATCATCACGGAGGGTGTCGATGAGAAGCTGCACCTCGGCTGGGAGCCCTGGCTGTTGCCCAACGCGCCGCAGCAAGGCTGCGATGTCGCCACCGGCATCCAGGAACACTCGATGATCTCGGAGGCCGACTGCGGTCCGCAGCGCGGCTTCGAGCGAAACGCAGGCCTGCCGAATATCACCAGTCTGTTGCCGCGCCAGCGCTTGCAGGATCTGCAGTTCGACCACGGAGCGCGTGCGGCCTCCCGTCTCGGCAGCGATCAACATTCGCGCCAGCATCCGCAGGACTGTGTTCCCTCGCCGACGCGCGATCTGCCAGCGCGCAAGTTCGACGTAGTCCTCTTCCCGCGAGGCGTCGAACTCGTCGTCGGGCGCGAGTTCTAGCACCGCAAAGATGTTGCCGGCTTCCTCCGCTTTTCCCAACACCAACCACATGTGCGTCAGCATTCGGTCGAACAGCCCAGACACGAACGAAGAGTTCGGCCTATGCTTCGTACTGGCGACCTCGTTCGCCATCACGAGTGCGCCAGCTCGGTCGCCACGGAGGTGCGTGATCATCGCGAGACGCATCGCGGCGATCAGCGGGATGGTGTTGCTGCCCGCGAAGCGCGTCAGGTCGATCGCATGCCGGTACGCCGATTCCGCGGCATCGAGGTCGTTCGCCGCATAGGCCTGCTCGCCTTCGCCGAACCAAAGCCAGCCCCTCCCGAGGGTGTGGATCCAGCCCGACTTCTGGGCTTGTGTGCGGGCCCGCTGTAGAACGTCGGCCGCGCCTTGCGCATCGCCGCGCACGCGCAAGATTTCGAACAGGTTCAAGACCGACGGGAAGAACATAGCGCCGGCACCCGCTTCGAGAGACACACTTATCGCATGCTCGAACAAGCGACCCGCGAGTTCCAGATCGCGTTCCCAATACGCCGCGGTGGCATGCGAGAGCGGGGGCACCGCACGCAGCAATTCCATGCCGGACGTATCGGGAGTATCGACAATCGTGGAGAGCGCGCGTGCTGCGTCGTCATAGCGCCGTTCTCGTGCCAGGGCGCAGCTGCGCACCCAATCCAAGAGGTTCGAGTACGCCTGGTGGGGGCCATCGTGCTCGGCGACCAGGTGTTCGGCTCGGTCGAGCCATCGGCGATTGATGTCGTTGCCGATGAGGACTTCGGCCGCGAGCGCGATCGCGAGCCGATCGAGACTTCGACTCAACACTGGTTCCGCGATCCGATTCGCCCACGCCGATATCTGGCGTGACTCCATCGTCTGGATCATCCGCCAGCCGCTCTGTTCAAGCATCGCTGCCGCCCGTTCGTCATCCGGAATCGCAAGCGCGTGTTCGACCGCTTCACGCACCAGGCCGTTCTCGGCATACCAGTCACTGGCGCGCGCATGGCACGCCGCGAGTAGCGCGGGGTTCTGGAGTGACAGCTGCCGGCGCAGCATATCGCCGAACAAGTGGTGGTAGCGGTACCACTCCCGCCGCCGATCGAGCGCTACCAGGAACATGTTCTGGCGTTCGAGATGCTGCAGGACCGCCTGACCGTCAGCAACGCCGCTGACCGCGGCGGAAAGCGACGCGTTCATGCGTTCCAGGATCGAGGTGGCGAGCAGGAATTGCCGAATTTCTGGCGGCTGGACGTCGAGCACTTCCTGGACGAGATAGTCGGTCACCAGCCGCTCGCGACCGTCGAACGCTGTGACGAACGCCGCGACGTCTTCCGCGTCACGCAACGAAAGACCGGCGAGCTGCAGGCCGGCTGCCCACCCTTCGGTTCGCTGGTTCAACGCCGTGACAAGTGGCTCTTCCAAGTCGAGCGTGAGCCCTTCTCTGACGAACGACAACGCCTCTCGATCGTTGAAGCGCAGATCCTGGGTGCCGATCTCGGTGATCATGCCCCGGGCGCGGAAACGTCCCAGCGGCAGCGGGGGCTCGGTGCGCGTCGCCATGACGACTGCCAAGCCGGCTGGTTGATGCTCGAGCAGCGCTGCCAGCAGGGCATGCACGGCGGGGTTGTCGATCTCGTGATAGTCGTCCAGCACCAGGATCAGCCGCCGGTCCAGCTCGCTCACCGCATTGACGAAGCGGACGATGTCCCGCTGATCGGCGCCGACTTCGCGTTGGAGCACTTCGTGGAGGTGATCCCGGCCGAACGCCGCAATCTCTTCCTGGACCGCGGCAAGGAGATGCGCCACGAATCGCCGGGGATCGGAATCCAGCCGGTCAATCTGGAACCAGGCGACGGCATCGCGCCGAACGGCGGAAAGCTGAGTCACCAGAGTGGTCTTGCCGAAACCCGGCGGCGCACTCACCAACGTGAACGGCGACAACGTCTCACCCAACCTCGTTAGCAGCCGCTCGCGCGCGATGGGCGGCCGAGCAGACCATGGCATTCTCAGCTTAGTTCGGACAACGAACTCGCTCTGTACAGTCGTCACGAGCAGGTGCCTCACGGTCTAAAGCTACGGCGACCAAATAAGGTAGGTCGAAGGTCGTCCCCCTGGCTCGCCTAAAAGGAGATAGTCCAGTCGCCACCGCGCGGACGCCGCAACCCGCAACCGCCGTCGCATCCACAACGCCTCAACGGGGAGCCCAACGTCCAGCTTACAAGAAATGGCTGGACCATTGTCGAACTCCGGAGTAGCAAGAGTCAACTGCTATGATGGTCGTCCATTTCGGTGAATTGGTACCTTCGCTACTAAATTCATCCGGCTCTCCGCTTGGCTCGGCTTCAACAGAGTCGCGAAGAGGCGAACAGCACCAATAACCCTGCTCAATACGGCAGGAAATTGAACAACTGCTCTCCGCCCCTACTCCTAGCGGCCTGCGAGGAGATCCAGCCAATAACAGCTATAAGGCCCAGCTGACCGAACAGGCTGTTCGGTTTTCTTCACAATGTGATTGAGAGATTCAACGTAGTAGGTCGCGCACGATACCTGAGCGTTTCTTCACTGACAAGCGAAACGAGGCGCAGGCGAAATGCGAATTTGCTTGTTTCTTTAGCAGCGATCCACAGTGCTCGAAGAAGCGTCTCGCGCAACGGGCCCCACGCGGACACGAAAACTCTGCCGCCGCCCGGTCAACGTGCGATTCTTCTTTGAATTCGAGAGTGACAAGTGTTGCTCAGAAATCATTTCGTTGACGGGTCGATGTCGACAGTTATCTGAATTATCTCGCCCAATTACGCTGCGATTGGACGCCGAAGCTCGATTGAGCTAACTGACCTTACGCCCAAACATGGTAATGCCTATCACTTCCGACGACAGCGCTTAGCACAGGGCGGCCCCTGAAAAGCAAATTGTTATCAATTTACGAAACGGCGTTTTATCGTTTAGTGCTCGGTTCGGACATGCCTAA
>DATFWL010000297.1:0-19317 GCA_035259385.1 Vicinamibacterales bacterium
CTGAAGTCGTCGCGGCGATTCCAGAACGAGTGCCGCGTCACTCCCGGGTCGCGCGCGCCTTCCACTGGCTGATGGCGGCGTCGATGCTCACGCTGCTCTTCACCGCATTTCTTCCCAAAGTGGGTGTGGAGTTCCCCTGGCTGACGCTTCATTGGATCGCCGGCACGATCCTGACTGCGTCCGTGGTGTTTCACATCATCCACGCATCGTTCTGGCTCGACTTCTGGGCGATCTGGCCCGACAGAACCGACATCGTGGACGCGATCAGACGGCTCCGGCGGTTTTTTGGACAGGCGGTGCCGGCGCCCCGGCGGTTTGCCAAGTATCCGCTCGAGAACAAAGGTTTCCACGGCGCGATCATCGCGGCCGGGCTGTCGGTTATCGCCACCGGCGTCTTCATGATGTTTCGGGTGCGAACCGTTTTCTTCCCCCGCAATCCTTATCTTTTCACCGATGCGACGTGGGGATGGATGTATGTGCTGCACGGGCTCGCCGGCGTCGGATTGATCGCGCTCGTCACGATCCACGTCTACTTCGGACTCCGTCCAGAGAAGCGCCCGATCACGAAGTCGATGATCTTCGGCTGGATGAGCCGCGACTTCGTACTGAAAGAGCACGATCCCGCGCGCTGGATAGTGACACCCGTCGCCGTTCACGCAGCGCGAGAGGAGGAGGCACTGAGAGATGCCAGCTGAGATTTGCGGCCGTTGTCAAGTCGTAGAGGAGTGTTACGAGTTCATGCTTGCCTACGCCGCCCAAGGATTAGCGAGCGAGACCGGCAACCAATCCGGCACTCGGATCCGCGAGGTGCTGCAGCGTGCTGTCGACGCCCTCTCAGAGCTTGCCGACGCCTATGTCACCGCGGTGAAGAACTATGCGCCTGACTCAGCGGAGAAGTACGTCGCATTCCTGGAGGTGCTCCATCGCGATGCGAACGAGTCTATACGCACCATCGAGTTGGTGATGGCGCAACCAACAATCAGCTCGCAGTTGATCGACAACCTGAATGCCTCGATGCATCTCAGGGCCGTGCTCACCGATCTCTTTCTGGTGAGCGACATTGTCAAGCAGCACATCCAGTCGCGGTGTCCGGCAGCCAGCGCCGTTGCCGGTTAGGGCGAGAGACAACAGGGCGCACGAGTCGAAGACGCCGAAAGGAGAACGCAGTCGTGACACCACAAACACTGACCAGATCGGAACGTGATCAGAGTGTCGACAACACAATCCACCAGCTGCGGACACTATACCGGGGATTCACAGCCCGGACGTGAAGGACTGGATCGTCAAGCACCAGATTCCCGCAGAAGGCTGGTACGTCGCCCATCCGGATCTGACCGTGGCGGAGTCCGGACGGCTGAAACGCGTCGGCAAGGCGGTGGACGAGTTCCTGGACAAGATCGGCAACTAGATCGCGCAGACGATCGAGCGGACCAAAAGGAGAAGAGAGCATGGCTACACAAACAGCAACTGCAACACCAAACAGCGTGACACCGCAGACGGCCGCCGAACGGATTCAGAAATTGCGGGAGGCGTACGCCGACGCGCCCGCAATGGGTCGAGCCGCGCTCGACAGGGTCATCCCCGAGCTCGAAGCCGCAATGCGATTGCAACAGCACCAGGAGGCGTCGACCGCTGGCCGGATTGGCTTGCGCCAGGGCAAGGTGTCAGAGCTGACCCAAATCGTGAAACTCGGACCCGGAGGAGCGAAGCGACTCCGGCTGTTGCTGAAAATGCTGGGCAACAACTTCCAGGGCGCCGACAAGGTGGGGACGTTGCACGACATGCGCTTTGTCTTCCTCGACAACGACACGCGGCTCCTGTTCGCCACCGCCTATGACGGCGACTGGGACACCTACATCGAAGATTTCGTCACGAAGATCCCCGACGCGATGGACCTGATCTTCTGCAACCTCGATGGGTGGCCCGGCATCAACAGCCCGAAGGTGAAGGACTTCATCGCCGCGTTCCAGATCCCGGCCGACACCTGGTACGTCGCGTCACCCAACCTCACCGTCGCCGAGACGAAGAGGCTCGAGAAAATCGGCGCGGCGGTCGACGAGCTGCTCGACAAGATTCAGTAGCGGGGGATCTCCCATGTCTTCGGTCACGGAAACCCTCGGCGACAATGTTTCGACGTTGGCGCCGACGCTCGAGTTGCACGAAATCCAGGCGACCGTTCTCAGGCCGAGGCCGGCGCCGTACTACGGCACTCATGTACTCCTGCGTATCGACGATGCTCGGGCCGGCCGGGAATTCATCCGGAGGCTCGCACCTCATATCGCCTCCGCGACGAACTGGTGGAATGCGGCGACGGCCTGGCTGGAGATCGGCATCAGCTATGCGGGCCTCGAGGCGCTCGGGCTGCCGAAGGAATCGCTGGACAGCTTTCCCGAGGCGTTTCGCGTCGGCATGGCTGCGCGTGCACGGCAGCTTGGCGACGATGGGCTCAACGATCCGAAGAATTGGGAGAAGCCGTTCGGCACCGGGCAAGTCCATATCGGTGTCAGTGCCTTCAGCGACTCCGAGGACAAGCGGCGCCGCGCCCTCGCGATTGCGCGCGAGCAATACGAGGGCTTTTCGGGCGTCAGCGTGCTCGGCATACAGGACTTCGGCGCGCAGCCGGGCGATCGCAATTCGCTCGGGTACAAAGACGGCATCGACCAGCCGGCGATCGAGGGTAGCGGCGTCGAGCCGCAGCCAGGCTACGGCCGGCCGATCAAAGCCGGCGAGTTCATCCTGGGTTGTCCGGGCGAGGCGGGGATTCCGTTGCCGATGCCGCAGCCGGACATTCTCGGCCGCAACAGCACCTATGCCGGCTTCCGCAAATATCAGACCCGCGTGGGCGCGTTCAATCGATTCCTTCGGGCGAACGGAAGCACCGAGGAGGAACGGGAATTGGTCGCCGCAAAACTGGTCGGCCGTTGGCGCAGCGGCGCACCGCTGACGCTCGCACCGGAGGTCGACAACCCGAGCCTCGGCGCGGACGCGAAACGGAACAACGACTTCGATTACGCGAAAGACCCTCATGGCCGGCAGATTCCGTTCGGAGCCCACATCCGACGCATGAACCCGCGCGACACCGAGCTGACCCGTCTGACCGATGTCAATCTGCACCGTCTCATCAGGCGCGGCACGACATATGGCCCGCCATACGATCCGAACGCACTCTCCGAAGCAGATGATGAAGTGCCACGCGGCGCCATCTTTCTGTTCATCAGCGCCAAGGCGATGGCCACGATCGAATTTCTGCAACAGGAGTGGATCAACGACGGCAATTTCATCGGGGCCGGCAACGAGCGCGACCCGATCATCGGGCGGCAGGGGGAAGGGGCCACGTTCACTATTCCGAGGCAGCCAGTGAGGCGTCGCATTCACGGCATCGAAACCTTCAACGTGCTCAAGGGCGGCGAGTACTTTTTCGTGCCGAGCATGAGTGCATTGAAGTGGCTGGCTGATCTCCAGGGTTGATGTGCGATGAACTCGCGCGATCTTTCGGTCGCGGTGGTGGCCATCGTCACAGCCACCACCCTGTCCTTCGCCTAGTCCCCGCAGGGACAGGACACAGAGAAAGCGCTGCACGACGCGCACAACCCGATCGCGACGACGATCAGCGTGCCGTTCCAGAGCAACAGCTATTTCAGTGCGGGCCGCTGGAGAAGACGATGAACGTCGGTCGTTGGCTCGCGACCTTAAGTGGAATGAACGAGGCTTACGATGTCCGATCACGTTGACGGTCCGCGGTCGATTGGCGACCCGGCGGCCGATATCAGCGACCTGTTCGCATTCACGAGCCCGGAGAATCCGGCGCGCACCGTTCTCGCGATGTGCGTGTTCCCGTCGGCCGGCGAAAGTGCGACCTTCTCGAACGTCCTCGATCACTCGATCGCTGTCCGCCGCGTGACCGTAGCAAGCACTGGCGACGCGGCGAGGTTTCAACCCGCGGACGACGAGATACGTTTCACCTTCAGGTTCGATGTCCTGAACCACGATGCGGCGGGGAATGTGATCCAACGCGGCATGTGCAGACTGCCGGGCGGTCGCGAGCTGTCGCTCACGGTGAACGACGAGAAGGGAGCGTCAACGCCGGAGGGCGACGTCCGCGTGTTCGCCGGTCTGCGTTCCGACCCCTTCTACCTGGCGTGGATCGCCTCAACGCTCGAGAAGGTTCCCAATCTCCTGCAGCACGACAACGTACTGTGCATCGTCGTCGAGCTCGACACGCGCCGTGTACTCGACCCGGCGAAGGGTTCCTTGTTCGGCGCGATCGCCGAGACCGTCCCCGTCCCGCAAGCGGCCGGCCGCATCGGACATCCAGTCGCACGGATCGACTGGATCGGACGCCCCGAACAGACGAATGTGCGACTCAACAATCCCGCGCTGTATGGGGTAGACGACATCCGCGACCTGTGGAATCAGCAAACGCCGTTCGCGATTTCCAAGGCGCTGCAGCCGCTCTTCCTGGAGCGTCTGAAGGTCAGCTTCGAGGACTGGGACATGCGCGACGGCAAGGCCGACTGGACTCCGGAGGCGCTCGCCGCCAACGCGAATGTCTTCCTCGACGATTTCCTGCTCTTCGATGTGGCCAAGCCGATCACCGACGACAGCCACCTCGAGATCGAGAAGAGCACGCTCGACGGCCGGCCCTACCAAACCGGAGGCGGCCGTACGGTCGACGCGAACTCGATCGACATCCTGCTCACGTGGCTCGTCAATCACGATCGCGAGTTCCTGCAGGGCGGCGCCACCGGTGCTACGAAGCCGGGCATGACGATGTTCCCGTATTTTGCCACTCCGAACTCAGAGCTGCAGACAGTGGCCACGTCGGTCGCGCTCGACGCGGACCCCGACGAGGTCTGGTCGGCGATCGGATCGTTCGACCTGAGCTGGCACCCGCGCGTCGCGAGAGTCCGATTGACCGGCACCGGAAGCGGTCAGCTCCGCACGATTGAAACACTCGACGGCAGGGAAATCATCGAACGCCTCGAGGCGATCGACAACGCTAAGCGGTCGATGCGCTACGCCAGCATCTCCGGAATTGCGGCATCCCAGTACACCGGCACGCTCGGAGTGACGCCGAAAGGCCGCGGCTCGGTTGCCGAATGGCGCGTGCAATACCTGGCGAACGGCCAACCCGATATCGTGGTGAAGACCATCGTGTCGGCATTGCAGAAGACAGGTCTCGAAAGTCTGACGACTCGTTTTGGAGTTCCGGTGTGAGTGCCGACGCGGATCTCGACGATCGCTGTCCATCAGCGACGGATGGGGAGATCGCCGCGATCAACCTGGAGAGTGCGCGTCGTCGCGCGTGGGTCCATTTCGAACAAGACGAGCGCGCTCCGGGTGTCGCCGAGGCGGTTGTCGATCAAGAGCGTCTGGCAGCGCAATTCCTCGGCGATCTGGACGCACTCGACCGTCTGGAGACTCTCGCTTCGCAATTCGCAATGGTGGACGACTCGTCACGCGCGGCACTCGTTCACGCCGAGGTCGCTTCGACACTGCATCGCTTCGACGATGCACGAGGTCACCTCGCGCGCGCGGCGCTACTGGGCGGTCCGCGAGAGGCGCTCGAGCGCCAGTCTTTGACGATCGATCAGGCATGTGGCATGCGGCTCGAGGCCGTGCTCGCTGTGCGTCGTCGAGTCGCCGTGGCGACCGGTCGGCTCGAAGATCTGGTGCCGCTCGGCGCCGTACTGGCTGATCTCGAGCGTTTCAGCGAGGCGGACGAGATCTATCGGCAAGCGTTTTCATCGTATAACGACACTTCGCCGTTCCCGCGGGCGTGGGCCTGCTTTCAGCTTGGCGTGCTGTGGGGAGAGCTCATGCCCGTCTCGAATCCGGATCGTGCGGCGCTCTGGTACGGACGCGCAATCGCTTACCTACCGGCCTATCCGAAGGCGCGGGTGCACCTGGCGGAGATCTACGCCAGCCGGGGCCAGATCGGTGACGCGGAGGCACTCCTCGTGCCGGCGCTCTCGAGTCGCGATCCGGAGGTTCGCTGGCGTCTTGCCGACGTACTGTGGGCACAAGCGAGGTTCGAAGAGGCGGAGACACAGCTCGACGCCGCACGGTCCGGGTTCGAAGCGCTTCTCGAGAGACACCTGCTCGCCTTCGCGGACCACGCGGCGGAGTTCTACGCCGGCAGCGGCAACGATTGCCGCCGCGCGCTCACACTCGCGCGCACGAATGTCGCGAATCGTCCGACGCGCCGGGTGATCAAGCAGGCCAATGCGATCGCAGCGAGATGTCGATAAGGCTGCAGGTTTCTAAGGCGGTAAGGGTCACTGAGTTGATCGTCATATGACACCCGTTTCTGTCCATTCGTTGGTGGTGCTTGGCTTCGTCATAGGACTCCGCCAAGCGACCGAAGCCGACCACCTTGCGGCGATTTCGACGATCGTAACGGAGCGTCGGAGTCTGCTGAGTTCGTTGGTCGTTGGCGGCTTGTGGGGTTTCGGCCACACGCTGGCACTGCTGATCGCGGGCGTGTGTATCCTGGTGCTGCGTTACCAGATGACCGACCGAATGACACCTTCGAGTTGTGCGTCGGCGTCATGCTCGTTCTCCTCGGCGCCAACGTGCTGCGCGCTCTGGCATGCCGCGGCGCGAGCCATACACACGATCACACGACCGTCGCAATTCATTCACACCGTGACGCGTGGCTCATTGCGCGACCGCTCCTCGTCGGGATCGTCCACGGACTGGCCGGCAGCGCGCCCTTGCTGTTGCTTACACTGACTGTCATGTCGTCGCCGTTGGCGGCGTTTTCCTACATGGCGGTGTTCGGGGTCGGCTCGATGATGGGTATGTCGATCATGAGCGTGCTGGTCAGCGTGCCCGCTCGCCTTGCTGTCGAGCACTTCGCATGCACCCACCTGGCATTGCGCGGCCTCTCCGGGTTGTTCAGTGTGGCGCTTGGTCTGTTTATCGTGTACGAAAACGGCGTGTTGAATCGGCTGTTCGTATGATTGAAGGCCCCGGCGGAGGGTCGACGCGATTGTAATAGCATCGCGCTCCGCGCGAAACCGGCCCACCGCCGATACATCGTGCGCGACGATGGCTGTCCCTCATTACTCTGGAACAGATCGCGTGGTCTCGAATCCGAACTTCCGCAGCCGCCCGTATAGCTGCATCCGCGATATTCCAAGCTGCTTGGCCGCTCGTACCTTGTTGCCATCGGCGTTCCGCATGGCTCGTTCAACGGCGCGTTTCTCGAGCGTCTCCAGATCAGTGATGCTCGACGGCGGAACATCCGGCCTCGACCGCAGGCAGAGGTGCTCGGGCTCAATGAACCGTCCCTCGCACAGAATCAGGGCCCGCTCGAGCACGTTTCGCAGCTCACGGACATTGCCAGGCCATTCATGACGGTGCAAGGCCTCCTTCGCCTCTGGCGTCAATTCCGTCTCCGCCTCGCGGAACTCGCGGAGAAAGCCGGCGGCGAGCGGCAGAATGTCGTCGCGCCGCTCGCGCAGCGGAGGGATGTGAATGTCGAAGACGTTCAAACGGTAATAGAGATCCGCACGGAACGCCCCTTGCGCAACCGCATCGTCCAGATTTCGATTGGTGGCGGCGATTACGCGGACGTTCGCTCGGACCGCCCGCGTGCCTCCCAGCCGCAGGAACTCACGCTCCTGCAGCACGCGCAGGAACTTCGCCTGCGCCACAGGCGTCATCTCAGTGACCTCGTCGAGGAGTAGCACGCCGCCAGCGGCCAGTTCAATTTGCCCCGGCTTCAACTGCTGCGCTCCAGTGAACGCTCCGCGCTCGAATCCGAATAACTCGGACTCGAGGAGCTGCTCCGGCAACGCCGCGCAATTGATCGCGATAAATGGCCCGCGCCACCGTGGTGAGCGCTGATGGATGAATCGCGCGATGACTTCCTTGCCGGTGCCAGACTCGCCTTGAAGGCACGTCGTCGCTTCGGTCGCTGCCACCTGCGTCGCGCGTCTGATTACTTCACGCCACGCAGGCGATGCGCCGACCGGGGCCTCAACATTTCGGCCGTCGACGATCGACGCGATCGGACGACCATTGATTGCTTGTCCGGACACCATCGCAGGCGCCCAACCCGTGTGGTGTTGACGGTCAAGGAGATCCGTTGCTGCACATGGGGCGTTCATAGGCCAACCTCAATCGTCAACTTGAATCACCGCATCGCTTGTCGCACTGGGCCCTTATAACGAGTCTTCTTCGCGCTCCATCCATGCCCGGATGTACTGGGCACAGTTGCGAAGCGCTATCCCGCTTCGTTCGCAGGCACGCAGGAACCGAACAGTGTCCCGGTCTACGAGAACCACATCCTTGAGATCCAGCACGACCGCCCGGCCAGCCGGTTCCGCGGCCAGCACTCCCGACAGTTCACTGAGGCTGTCGGCATCGAGGCGACCGCTCAGGGTTAGCACCACGTCGCCATTTGCGTTGCGCTGGATCTTCAGCAATTTGATCCCGACGGCACGCAGAGCAATCGCAAGGCCACCCGCAAAGTGTTGAAAGTAAATATGTTGGAGCCTGTTTGACTGACCTGAATTTCGCCAATTGGTGAAATACCGGGCAGCGCTGGGACCCGTTACTGCTTCGTGCGGCTGCGACGAAAACGGTTCTTGTCGATGCCGAGACCTCGGATCTTCGATTCGAGCGTCGACCGCGCAATGCCCAGCCGTGCCGCCGCGCCCGACGGGCCGAAGACGCGCCCGCCACTCGCACGCAGGGCGTCTTCGATGATCGTTCGCTCGTGGCTCGCGAGCGAACTGGACAATGCACGCCGGTTCTCCGTCGCGGGTGCCGCGGACAGCCAGCTCTCATCGACCGCAAACTCGTCAGTGTCGCAGACGATCACCGACCGCTCGATCACGTTTTGCAGCTCCCGCACGTTGCCTGGCCACGGATACGACCGCAAATGATCGAGGGTTCGCTTGCTGACGCGTCGGATCGCCTTGCCCGCCTTGCGGGCGTAACGATCGATGAAGTATTCGACCAACAGAGGAATGTCGTCGGCGCGCTGCCGCAGCGGCGGCACCGAGATTGGAAACACGTTCAACCGATAGAACAGATCGCTCCGGAAGGTGCCGGCCTCGATCGCGGCCGGCAGGTCGCGGTTCGTGGCGGCGACGACGCGGACGTCGACGCGCACCGATGAGGTCCCGCCGACTCGCGTGAACTCGCGCTCTTGCAGGACGCGGAGCAGCGCGACCTGGGTCTCCATTGGGAGCTCGCCGACTTCATCGAGGAAGATGGTTCCGCCGTGCGCCAGCTCGAACCGGCCGAGACGCCGCTGCGCCGCTCCGGTGAACGCCCCTTTCTCGTGGCCAAATAGTTCCGACGCGATCAACTCGCGCGGCGTGGCCGCGCAGTTGACGCTCACGAAGGCCCGGGAGGCGCGTGCCGACCGTCGATGGATCGCGCGGGCGACGAGCTCCTTGCCGGTGCCAGTCTCGCCCGTGATCAGCACCGTGGAATCGGTGCGCGCGACCTTCGCCACGCGGGCCAGCACTGGCTGGATCGCTGGTGACGTCCCGACGATCTCCTCGAACATCGAGATCCGGACCACTTCGTCCCGCAGTACCAGGTTCTCTTTGTAGAGCTGATCCTTCAACGCGTTAACTTGGTGGTAGAGGCGCGCGTTTTCCAGCGAGATGGCCGCGTCAGACGCGAGCACTTCGAGGAGCGCAATCCGGGCAGGCTTAAAAGCGCTGGACGTCAAGTTGTTCTCGAGATAAATGATCCCGGCCAGCCTGGTTTGCTTGAGTAGCGGAATGCAGAGCACAGAACGTGCGGGATGACGGCGCAGGTACTCGTCGTCGGCAAACTCGATCGCGGCCAACGCATCTTGCAGGAGCACGCGCTCTCGAGTGCGGAGAACGTACTGGAGAACCGACTGTGGCAGATCATCGACACCGATGCTGGATTGCCGCAGATCGACTATGACGCTTCGATCACTGGTCCTGGCTTCGGCCTCGATCCGATACGTATCACGGTGCGGAGCGATCAAAAGACCTCGGTCCGCACCAGCGTGTTCCAGACCCAGGCGCATGATGGCCGCGATCAACTTCTCCAGGTCTGTCTCACCCTGTACCGCCTGCGACATCTTGAGCACTGTTGAGAGATCCAGGTGTTCGACCGGCGTCAGCACCGTCCGCTTCGGATCGAACGACGGAAGCTCGTCTGTGAGACAGGGATACTCTGCGTGGAGCTGTCGGACTTTTCCGTCGGCACCCCATCGCTGATAGCTGTATCGCGCGTCCCGTATGTAAGCCTTCGAGATCCTGTCGAAGCCACGCGCCGCGTAGAAGCGCCCAGCAAGCTCCAATGCGAGGGCCTCGCTGTTGATGAGACCATTCTCGCGCGCCGAGCCGATGGCTCGTTCGTAGAGCAGCGCGGCATCGGAATCTCGTCCCTCGATCCGAGCGATCTCCGCAGACACCAGGAACGCCCGGTTTTCGAAGTTCTCGGGACAGTTCCGAGCCCATATCTCGAGCTGCCGATGATGGGCAACCATTGCCTCCAGGTGCTGACGACTTTCGTCGGTCGCCGGTGGCTCGCAGACGGCTGCATGCGTCAGAGCGCTGAAGAGCTCATGCTCGGCTCGCTCGAGCATGCCGGGCGATTCAAACAGGAGTGCTTGCCCACGTCGCGCGACATCGAGAGCCGCCGCGTAGTCCCCGGCGAAGAAGCGAGCCTGCAGCTTGCGGACCCAGTACCAACATTCGGCCTCCAGCAAGTGAGGCTGCGTCGCGAAGTAGCTCTCCATTTGGAGTTCATCGAAATGCTGGTCATCGAGCGAGCCGAACTGGGTCGTGGAGCCGCGCAGGTTCCGAATCAGCGCCGCCTGAGTGCTGACCGCCTTCGTCCAGTCGACGAAGGCCGAGGTTCGGCAGAACGCAAGTCTGGCTTCAGCCTCTCTCTCGACTTCGACAAGCGGGTCGCCCGCCAGCAGAAGGTTCGAGAGCAGAAAGCTACTGTTCGATACCGCGATCTGGCGATTGTGGGTGCTGTGGGCAACGTCAGAGGTTCTGCGTATGACAGAGCGGCAGCTCGTGACGTGTTTCGACCAGGGCACTATCACTGACGAGAAGATCATGCAAACGAGAGCCTCGAACCGGCGCAAGCCCTTCCGCTCGACCAATTCATACCCTAGCTGGCCGAAGCGAAAACCCGCTTCGAAATTGTCATACCTCCACGCAGCCAAGTATCCGAGGTGTACGAACGCATAGCACGCAGCGTCGTGGATGCCATGCTCGAGGTTCAGGTGGACCGCGGCGCAGACGATCAAGACCTCGAAAGGCTTGTTGGCGCTTGCTGCGCAAATGTGGAAGCTGAAGCTGGCTATCACGTCGAGGATCGCGCGCGAAATGGGATCGGTCATCAAGGGCAGTGCATCGAGCACTTCGATTCCAACGCCGCAGAGTGTCGAACAGATTTCGTCATAGGCAGCTCGCGCCTGCGCCTCCGTCGCGTGGAGCGGAATGTCGAGTCCCGCTTGACGCAGGCACGCCGCACACTCGACCAACCCGTCGTCGAGCCGCTCCAGAGCCATATAGACATCTGCCTGCCGGCAGGCAACCGCGGCCCGTTCGACCAAGTTTACCGCGCGCGACGACAGCATCCTTAGACGCCGCTCTGCGGAGTCAACGTCCCCGGTGAGGAACTCGCACTCCCCTCGGTGAAGCGCGAGGTCGAACGCCAAATCATGCCGCCGCCAGTTGTCCATCT
This sequence comes from Vicinamibacterales bacterium, assembly GCA_035259385.1. Classification (GTDB taxonomy): domain Bacteria; phylum Acidobacteriota; class Vicinamibacteria; order Vicinamibacterales; family CAVVIG01; genus QHWK01. Next base: position 11,707 of record DATFWL010000297.1, read on the forward strand.
CGATGAGGCCTTCACCCGCGATCAGGTAATTGAGCGCTGAGACGAACGCCCCGGCTTTCATCGCGCGTTTGCCTGCTAAGAGATTGAGCGCGGCAATTTCCTCCCGCTCGTCGGGGAACGTAATGAGCGAGGAGGCGCGGTTATAATGACCGACAATCTCGAAGATGGCATCGTCGCGGTTATCAGGCGCGATCGCGGCGATCAGGAGTCGCCCAATCCGCAAGTGTCCAGGCGCACGCTGCTCCACCGGAATCAGCGAATAAGCCGCTTCCTGCACCCGGTCGTGCGCAAACCGGTACACGTCGTCCGAGCGAACGATCAACTCCAGACGGAGCGCCTCCCAAAGATCGGAATGCACCTCCTCCGCCGACCCTCCATGAGCGATAACCAGAGTGGAAATGTCGGTTCTGTTGCCGAGAAAGGCCAATCCCTTCAATGCTTCTTGTGTGCCGGGCGGGAGCCGGCTCAACTTGCCGACCATCAGGTCGACGACATTGTCGGTGTAGCCCTTGTTTCGGATAGGCGCGACGTCCCAAAGCCAGGCATGGTCAATGTCGAAATTGATCAGGCCGTCCGCGACCAATTCCTGCAGGAAGTGATTCGCGAAGAAAGGATTGCCAGCCGTCTTCTCGTGGACGAGCTGCGCCAGGGACAGCGTCCGTTCGGGCTGACAATGAAGTGCGTCCGCGAACCATTGCGCGAGGTCTTCCCGTTCGAGCGGCCCTAGCGCAACCTCCTGCGCAATCGCACCGCTCTCGCGGATCGCCGAGAGCGTCCTCATCAGCGGGTGCGCTGCATCGACCTCGTTGTCACGGTACGCGCCGATGACGAGCAGGTGCTGTCGCTCGGGCTCGACGAAGATGTTTTCCAGGAGTTCGAGCGTTGCGCCATCAAGCCACTGTAGATCGTCGAGGAACAACGCCAGCGGATGCTCGGCGCACGCGAACACACCGATCAGTCGCCGAAGAGCCGCTTGGACGCGAGCCTTCGCGTCCGTGGGCGCGAAGTCAGAGATGGCCAGCTGCTCTCCGATGACGAATTTGAGTTCGGGAACCAGATCGGTGACGAGCGCACCGTCCGGGTCGACCGCGCGACGAATCTGTCCGCGCCACACGCTCAGCTCGGCCTCGGGCTTGGCGAGAAGCTGGCGAATCAGACTCTGGAATGCCTGCGCCACTGTCGCGTAAGGGATGTCGCGCTTTATTTGGTCGAACTTCCCGGATGCGAATAGCGCCCGCGGCGGCACCAGCACCTTGTGGAGCTCGTTCACCACCGAGGACTTTCCGATGCCGGGATGGCCGCTGACCAGCACCAGCCGGGGATTGCCGCCTGCAACGACGTCGTCAAAAGCAGCGAGCAGAATTCCGATCTGGCTCTCGCGTCCGTAGAGGCGTTCCGGCATCATCAGGCGATCCGGGTAGTCGCTCTCGCCCAGTGGGAACTCGTCGACCACGCCGCGAGTCTCCCATTCGTCCAGGCAGCGCCGGAGGTCGCGTTCGACGCCGGCGGCGGTCTGGTAACGCTCCTCGGGATTCTTCGCGAGCAGCTTCATGACGATCGCCGACACCGGAGCCGGGACGTCGGCCACCCGCTCGCCGAGCGGCATCGGCTGGCGTGCAATGTGGCAATGCACCCACTCGATTGGCTCCGTGGCGATGAACGGCAACGAACCCGTGAGCATCTGGTACAGCGTCACGCCGAGCGCGTAGAGATCGCTGCGGCCATCGACCGAGCGATTCATGCGCCCCGTTTGTTCGGGAGCCATGTAGGCAAGTGTGCCCGCGATAGTTTCAGGAGGCGTAAGCGCCTGTCGCTCGCGAGAAAGTCGCGAGGCAATCCCGAAGCCGGTGAGCCACACCTGACGGGTCGCAGCGTTGACCAGGACGTGCGCGGGCTTGACGTCCTTATGGATGATCCCTCGACGGTGCACCTCGCTAAGAGTGCGAGCGAGTGCAACCGCAAGCCTCAAGAAGAGGCCCAGCTCCATGGCAGGTTCCGAAGACCGACGGCCCATGACGCCGCGGCTGACCGCTGACTGCTCTAGTATTCGCGCGAGTGGTTCACCGTGCTGATGCTCGAGAATCAGCGCTGGATGGCCTTCGTGTTGTCCAAGAACGAGCGGCCGCAACGCAAAGGTCGGATCGAGATCGTTCCGGAGACCAAATTCGTGTTCCAGCATCCGCGCGTGAGCGGGCAGCGGATGCTCCGATGCCAGTATCGATATCAGGACCGATGGTGAGGGCAGTGTCGGATCCGCCACGGCATGGCCTCGGCACAAGACAAACTCGCCATCCTTATAAAGAGTCGCGAGCCTATAGGCCGACAGATCCATTTCAGTTCTCCGGGCGACCGACGACCGGATCTCACCCAGCCCACGCGCTCAGTTGTCCGTTCGATCGTGACGACCGCACACAGGACCCTGACTTCGTCAGATCAAATCGGAGACGGAGCGACGCAGGCAATTTCGGGCGATCGTCTGCCAGCGCCCGCTCAGGGCGATTCGAGTACTCGGCGATAGTAGCCGATTGCGAGGGTCTTGATGCGTTGGTATTGCACAGGCAGTCTGGCGATCTCGGCGCCGCGACGCGCACGCTCCATGTCGCATTCCTCGCGTCGGATTCGCCGTTCGCACCGTACTGAATCAGCGTCGGCATAAAGATTCGGCGGGCCTGCCTGCCCAGCGCATCCCACGCCATTCCAGCCACCGTCGTTAGAGCCTTGCCGGTTGACCGACCGACACCCACACTATCGAACAGAACGACTTCGCGGTCTGACGCAAGCGGATCCGTCACTGCCGGATCCCACACGGCGAATCCCGCGCGAAGTGTGGCGAGGCGTTCAGCGGAAACTCAACCTTGGCGATAACGCGAATCGAGAGCCCCTTCGCCGCAACGAACCCGTTCGGCTCCAAAGCCATCATCACCATCACGATGGGAAGAACGTTCGCTTGAAACTTCATTGTGATCGCTCGACGTCGGTCTTCAACTCTCGGTCTCTGGTGCAACGAGCAGACCGCGTGCGATGCAACCCCTATCGGGTAAATGCGGGTGAGAAGGCCGGTCACAAACGGCCATCGCATCGAAGGCATGAAGCCACCCGTCGAAGCGGTGGTGTGCCTGCCCAAACAGAACGTGTATCGCCACAAGCAAATGGCGTTCGAGCATCTCGTCGCTGCTGCGTTTGTCTAAGGCATTTGCTTCGCTGCCGGCCGGAACACTCCTTGCCTTGACTGGTGTCGCGGCGCTGAACGGTGCGGGCGCGAATCCACGCTGAGCACCGTCAGCGCCAGGAGTACGGGACGTGATCGAGATCGCGTCCTCGGTTACACAGGCGAAAGGGTAGAGCAGATGTCACGCAAGATCGCGGCACTCGTCGTCTGGGGAATGTTGTTCAGTGTCGGCGGCGCGTATGCGCAGGAGTCGAACCCTGGTCCGGGTCCGGTCGAAGTCACCTACATGCCTGCAGGGGCGGCATTCTTCACGTCGAAGGGCAACTCGCCCAGCTTCGGCAACTACGGCTTCGGCACGGCCGTCACGTTCAATGTCAATTGGTATGTCGGCGTCGAGGGGGAGCTCGGAGCGATGATCGCGACCTCGTCCGACCTGCAGTTCCGCGATCTGAACAAGAACATCAAGTCGCCAAATCTCCTCAACTACTCGGCGAGCCTCGTCGTGTCGCCATGGACTGGACAGGCGGTCGTTCCGTACGCGACGGGTGGCATTGGTGGCCTCACCATGTTCGAGCGGCCGCAGCTCGGGATTGCGGACGACCAAACCCTTCTCACCGGCAACGTCGGCGGCGGCGTCAAGTGGTATGCGCCGAACAATCGCTGGGGGCTTCGCGGTGATTATCGCTTTGGCGCGACGCGGTCCAAGGACGACGCCCCGGGCTTTTTCGGCCGCGACACACGATACGTGCACCGCGTATACGCGGCCGTGATTATCAACACGGTCCGCTCGGATTGTGAGCTGCCCCGGAGTACGTGCGTAGTTTGATGGCTTCGGAGGAGGAGAGCCGCTCATAACCGAAAGGAGGAATGCAGATGAAATTTATCTCTCAGATCATGACTGGAGGAAAACGGCGACTCCTCGCGAGAGGCGCCGCCCTGATCGCCTTGATCCTGACGGCACTGTTGGGTTTGGGCGCTCAAGAGCCGTCCCCACCCGCCGCGACAGGCGATCAGGTCGAGTACGAGTTCGGCCGGCCGGTGCAGCCCGGCGAACAGACTTATGACTGGTACCGCAAGACCCACGCCGAGGAGGCGGCCACGCGCTACGGTGTGGATCCGGCCAAAGTCGGCGACGGCATGGACACGTGGCACTGGTGGTGCGGCGTCGACAACCCTGAGTTCTGGCGGAAGGTGGCGGTCCTCAGCGCGACGAAGGAATACAGCGCGCTCGATGCCCGCCTGGACTTCTTCCGCATGCTGGCCACGACTCCGCGCGCGAAGCGCTGGGAGATGATCGGCCTCATCAACGATCCCGACACCGTCCCCGCCGAGAAGCCCGACAAATATGGGCTGATGCTCGACCGAACGAAAGACGGGGCGCTGACGTGGGACCCTGAGGTGTTCGGCTACCCGAGCGGCGTCATCGGCTTCCAGCTATTCACAAACAAAAAATTCGACGCGAAGAAGTGGTCGATGGAAAAGTATCTGGCTAACCCAGCCTTCGTCGAGCCGCCGTACAACGTCGGGATGGCGTGCGCCTTATGCCACGTCGCATTCAACCCGGATCGACCTCCAAAGGATCCCGCCAATCCGAAGTGGGAGAACCTCACTTCCAACCTCGGCAATCAATACTTTCGCGAAGGCATCCTGGCTGGCACCGAGACGAAGAGAACCACCTTCATATACCAATACCTGTACCACCAGCAGCCGGGCACGAGCGAAACGTCCCGTTACTCGGCCGACTTCATCAACGGCCCGGTCCAGATCAACTCCATCTACCGCCTTGGGGAGCGCTTGAAGCTCGCCCGAGTCGAGAAGATCACGCCCGCCCAGCGCGATCTCATCAAGTCGATGTACGCCAACGCGGGTCTGAAGTTGGACGACCCCACAGGTGCCTTGGGCGGAACGGAGTCTGAGCCGACAATCAAGGTTCCCCACGTCCTGAGTGACGGTGCCGACTCGATGGGCGTTCTGATGGCCTCCACTCGTGTGTACGTCAACGAAGGGATGATGCACGAGCTCTGGACGTCCACGACCTGGGCCCTGAATCCTTTTGACATCAAAGAAAGCATCCGCCGGAGATTCAAGACGGGGGAATTCGACCTGATCAAGACGGCCCGCAAGGACCCGAACAGCCCCTGGATGATCACAGAGAAACGGATGCCCAACATGGCCCTTTTCCTCAGCACCTACGACTCCTTTCCTCTCGCCGACGCGAAGGAGATCGAGCGTGACGGCAAGCCAGGTAAAGACGGAAAGGATTACCTCACCACTAACCAGGGAGTGCTGACGCGAGGCAAGCTCGTGTTCGCCGACAACTGCGCCCGGTGCCACAGCAGCAAGAGCCCGAGCCCGATGCCGCCCGACCCCGCGGCGAAAAAGGCCGCCTGGCGAGCGCTGGTCCAGCGAGACGACTTCCTCAAGGACAACTACTTGTCCGATGACCAGCGCTACGACGTATCCGAGCTCTTCACCAATGCGCAACGCGCCATGGGAACCAACGCGATGGGGGGCAATACCTGGGGACAAATGTCCAGCCAGAGTTACAAGGATCAGCGCGTTCCGACCGAGCTCCTGCTGGACCAGGGCGTGGGCGGCCAGCACCGCCCGCTCTACAATCCTCTGACCGGAAAGTACGACATCGTTTTCAAAGCACCCCACTCCTTCTATCGCACCCCGCCACTCGTGAGCATCTGGGCCACGGCGCCCTACCTGCACAACAACTCCGTCGGCATTTACGACGCCGACCCATCGGTGGCCGGCCGCATGGCGGCCTACGAGGACGGAATGACCAGGCTCCTCTGGCCCGAGCTGCGCCTCGGTGTCCGGTCGATCAAGGTCACCACCGAAGACAGCACGCTTCCGGACCTGTTTCCCCTGCTGAAGCAGTTCCTCCCCGAGTTCGCTGATCTTCCGGGCTTGGACACGGGCCTGATATGGGTGCCTGCCGGAACCCCCATCAACCTGGTGATGAACCTCCACCCCAAAGACGTTAAAGCCGTCCTGAATGCGTACGTCGACGGCGTTCTGCAGGGCCAGCCGCGATCGAAGTTCGCGGAGCTGCGCTCAAAGAACCACGTCGTGGCAACCAAGAAGATGCTGAAGAAGCTCCTCGAAGTGAACATGTGCCCGGACTTCGTCGAGGACCGCGGTCACACTTACGGGCACCTGCTCAGCGATGAAGACAAGCGGGCGCTCATCGAGTACATGAAGTACTTCTGAGGGCCGGGTGAAGCTTGGACTGTCCGTCAATCCGCCGGGGCCTCGGTCGCCCCGGCCTTCAAGTGCGCTGAATCGCTTGAGGCGTGGAGCCGCAACGGAGCCGATCATGAAGCTCGTATACTGTTGCCCGTCGCCTGCGCGCTCGCCCTTTCCAGCGTGGTCGGTGTCTTAGCGGAGGCGAAAGCCCGTGACGCGCAATCCGAGGGCAAGCCGATCACCGTCACGATGAAGAGCCTGAGCTACGACCCCAAGAATCTGGAGGTGCACGTCGGAGATTCGGTGGTTTGGAGCAATCAGGCTCGCACGACCCACACGGCGACCTCGGACGACGACGGTCAGACGTTCGAGACCGGCAACATCGAGCCCAGTAGATCGTCGACGCCTGTCAGGTTCGACAAGAAGGGCGAGTTCAAATACTACTGCAAAGTCCACGGAAGAAGCATGAGCGGAACCGTCGTGGTCGGCGGCTGAGAACAGGCAGGGGCGTGGTCACCCATTCGGCAGAGGCCGGGATGGCGCGAGCTCTGGCGGCAGGGATTCTTGTAACTTCCCTGGTCGCTGGCTCACCCGCCTCGGCCGATGACGACGCGTTTGGCTTTGCCCTTGACCTATTACACGCTATTCGTGTAGTGTGTAATAGCTCGTGATTCATTCGTTTGCGGACGACGCGTCAGCCGATTTGTTTCGCGAACGAAACACGCGCGCCGCACGGCGGATCCCACGCCAGTTGTGGCGTGGCGTTCAGCGGAAACTCAGGCTGATCGACGCAGCGGCGCGAATCGAGGATCTCGCCGTTCCCGCGGGAAATCGGCTTGAACTGCTAAAGGGCGATCAGTCCAGACGTCACAGCATTCGGGTGAACGAGCAGTACCGGGTAACGTTCCGGTGGGAGAAGGGACATGCGTACGAAGTCCGCGTCGAAGACTATCACTAGGAATCCCAACTGGCTGGGGCCGGCGATTCCACCGGGCGAGATCCTGCTGGAGGAGTATTTGAAGCCACTTGGCGTCGGCCAGCTCGAGGCGGCGAAGCGGCTGGGCATCTCGCTCAACCGACTGAACGAAATTGTGCTCGGCAAACGTGGCATTACCGCGGACACCGCGCTTCGGCTCGCACGGTTGCTGAAGACGTCTCCGCAGCTGTGGATGCGGCTGCAGGCCGATTGGGATTTGCACGAAGCCCTGCAACGGGAGGCGCGGCGGGCGTCATGACGGTCCGAT
>DATFWL010000298.1:0-4250 GCA_035259385.1 Vicinamibacterales bacterium
CGCGGCGCCGGCCGGTGAGGGCGGCGGCGGAGGTCTGTCGGTTCGAGGTCTACCGCTCGCGAAGCCGCCGTACGCACGCATCACCGCGATCGATCTCAACAAGGGTGAGATTCTGTGGTCGGTTGCGCACGGTGAAACACCCGACAACGTCAGGAATCACCCGGCGCTCAAAGGCGTGAACATCCCGCGGACGGGGCGGCCCGGGCGCAACGGGACTTTGATCACCAAGACACTCGTGATATGTGGCGAGGGAGGATTCTTTACGACGCCGAACGGTCAGCGTGGCGCGATGCTTCGCGCCTACGACAAGATGACGGGCGCGGACGCCGGCGCCGTGTATATGCCGGCCCCTCAAACCGGTGGGCCGATGACGTACATGGTGGGCGGTAAGCAGTACGTCGTCGTGTCGATTGCCGGCGGGAATTACTCGGCGGAGCTCGTCGCGTTCAGGTTGCCCGGATAGGAGCGTCATGCTGAGGTTTCTACTCGGAAAGGGCCTGGGACAAGTCGACGACACCGTGAAATCGATCACGCCGACTGGCCACAAGACAGCCCCGTACGAACGCAACGGCTATGGCAGGCTTGCCGCCATCCCCGGAATCGAAGACATTTGGCAGGGACATCTTTCGCTGCTGGAGAAAGACCCCAAACACAACACCTCGAAAAACATGATCGCTAATTTCGAGGAAACAGCGGATTGTCAGGGGAATTCGATCGAGGCATCGGTTGAACGCGACGGCACGGTCACCATCGTGAACGGTAGAAACGGCTTCAGCAAAACGTACGCGGCCCGGTGATCTAGGGAGCGCTGATGAGCGTGCGCGGGCCGCGCGACGTGGAGTGGTGAACCGCCGACGAAGCTGCCTGACGGCCGTAGTACTTCGGCGGGGCGAGCATCGGCGGCCGCACGTATGATGTGTCAGCCGATGGCCAGCGGTTCTTGACGATCGAATCGATTGGTGCGTTCGAGCCCAGTGCGACGTATTCGAATATCATCCTGGTGTTCAACGGGACCGACGAGCTGAAGGCTCGCGTGCCTGCGAAGTAATTATGGCCCTCACAAAGGGCACACACCTCGGTCCGTACGAGGTCGAGACCCTGATCGGCAGCGGCGGCATGGGCGACGTGTATCGCGCCCGCGATCTCAAGTTGAATCGCACGATCGCGATTAAGGTCCTCCGCGAAGCGAGTATTGCGAGTCCGGAACGCCGCGCGCGGTTCGACCAGGAAGCCCAGAGCATCGCCGCACTGAATCATCCGAATATCGTCACGATCCACTCCGTTGAAGAATCGGATGGGGTGTTGTTTCTGACGATGGAGTACCTCGACGGCAAGCCGCTCAGCGATCTGATTCCACGGGGCGGCCTTCCGCTGGAGCGGTTTCTGAACCTGTCGATTCCCTTAGCCGATGCCATCAGTGCGGCCCATCAAAAAGGCATCACGCATCGCGACCTCAAACCAGCCAACGTGATGGTGACGACCGACGGGCGCCTGAAGGTGCTCGATTTTGGCCTGGCGAAACTCGTGGAGGCGGCACCGGTCGACGCGGCCATGACGGGACTGCCAACCGCGCCCGTAACGGGCGAGGGCCGGATCGTCGGCACCGTCGCCTACATGTCGCCGGAACAGGCCGAAGCGAAACCGGTCGACCATCGGTCGGACATCTTCTCGCTGGGCGTCATGCTCTACGAACTGGCGACCGGTGAGCGGCCGTTCAAGGGTGACACGAGCATTTCGGTGATCTCGTCCATTGTCAAAGACTCGCCTCGCGCGATTACCGAGCTCAATCAGACGCATCCGCGCGACTTGGCCCAGATCGTCAGACGCTGTCTGGTGAAAGATCCGTCGCGCCGGTACCAGACGGCCGTCGACCTGAGGAACGAACTCGAAGAAGTGAAACAGCTGCTCGAGTCCGGCGAGCTCGCGCGTGGGTCGCTTCCGTCGGCGGGCAGCGCGCATCGTACGTTCAAACGAACCGCGTGGCTGCTGGCCGGAAGCTCCGTCGGCGTTCTTCTGCTCGTCCTCTTGGCCCTTCGGTTGCGCAGTATCCCGGTGACGACAGGACCGACGCTGGCGAATCCTGTGCTGATTGCTGGCTCCGTCGCGATTGAAATGCGGCCGGCGTGGTCGCCCGACGGCCACATGCTTGCGTATCAATCCGATCAGAGCGGCAAGCAGGATATCTGGATCGCCCAGGTGAGCGGCGGGCCGGCAATCAATCGCACAGCAGGCTTTCGCGGCGACAGTCAATTGCCGCGGTGGTCGCCGAACGGCCGGCAGATTGCGTTCTACTCGGAACAAGACGGCGCCGGAACATATCTGATGTCGGCGTTGGCTGGAAGCGCGCGAAAGGTCGCAGCGATGCCAAACGGCTTGGGCGAGATGCCTGCCGCGTGGTCGCCCGATGGGTCTGAGCTCGCGTATCCCGCTCTTGACAGCGCATCGCGGATCGGGCTGGAGCGCCTCAATGTCCAAAACGCCACGAGGCGACAAGGTCCACTGCCCGGCGACGCCGCTCGACTAGACGTGACGTGGTCGCCCGACGGGAGATTTGTCGCCTACGTCGACCAGGCTGGCAGCTACACGTCGCAAGTAACGCGCGTCTGGGTGCTCCGGCTGAGCGACGGCAGGGCGCACGCAATCACCGACGGCCGTACTGAGGAATGGAGCCCAAGCTGGTCGCCCGATTCGCGCACGATTTACTTCAGTTCGAACCGCGGTGGCCCGCGCGACTTGTGGCAGCAGCGGCTCGATGGGGACGGCGCGCCGGTTGGGCCCCCCGAACGGGTGACGACTGGTGTCGACGTTCTGCAGGCGGCGGTCTCCCCGGACGGCAAGCGAGTCGCCTATGCCAAGGGAAGGAAGGTCGCCAACGTGTGGCGCGTACCTGTTCTGGGTGATCGCGCCGCGACCTGGGCGGACGCGCAGCAAATCACCGTGGACCAGGCGCACATCGAATTCTTCGACATTTCGCCAGACGGTGAACGACTTGCGGTTCAGTCCGATCGCAACGGCAATCCCGACATCTGGGTCCTGCCGGCGTCCGGTGGCGAGATGCAGCAGATCACATCCGATCCGACGCCGGACTGGGCGCCGCAGTGGTCGCCCGACGGACGCGAGATCGCATACTACGCGTTTCGCAGTGGTCGACGTGAGATCTGGATTGTGCCGGTTGGCGGTGGTCCCGCACGACAACTAACACATGCTGGAGGCTTGCACGGGAAATGGTCTCCCGATGGCGCAACGATCTTCTACAGCGGGGCCGGTGGGTTCTATTCAATCCCGGCGGCCGGCGGCGAACCACGGAGGGTCGGGGAGGACCGGCCGGTGGGTATGTCGAACCCCGCCGGGGCGCGAGCGATTTCACACGACGGTAGATGGTTCGCGGCCTACAACGAGAAGGGCATCTGGCGAGTGGCGCTCGCTGGCGGCGATCCGGTTCTCATCACGAAGATGCAGGGGCGATTTGCGAAGTGGTTCCCAGATGGGCATTCGATCGTTTTCGTCTACGGCGCAAATCTCTGGCAGGCGACGGTCGACGGCAAGGCCCCGCGTCCGCTGACGAACTTCGTCGGCAGGCGAGGCTATCTTGAACAGGATCCGGTAACCGACGAGCGCTACGTCTACTTTTCCTGGCGCGAGGACATTTCCGACATCTGGCTGATGGACGTCGTCAGCCCCGGGAGACGATAAGGCGGCAGGCCACAATGTCCTTGCAGACTGGCACTTCGTTCCGGCGCCTACGAGATCGTCGCGCCCCGCGGCACCGGCGGGATGGGCGACGTCTACATGGTGGCACCGAACCCGTCGTGTGCGAAAACTCGGCCGAGGCGGGATCGCGCGATAATCGGCGGAGTCGACGCAAACGCAGAAAGGCGTCTCGCTCCAGAACTCGGCCCGACCGCTGATGGCGCATGATCGCGAATCTACCGCGCCTTGATCCGGACCGACCTCTCGGGCACGCTTGCGCCATGGACTCGCTGCCGCCCCCGCTCGCCTTCCTCGTGCTGGTTTTCGCCGGTTGGGTCCACCGACAGCAACAGGCGGTCATTGTCTACCTGCTCGAGGAGAACCGCGTCCTCCGCGCGGCGCACGGCTCCCGACGGCTCCGCCTCACCGACGACCAGCGCCGCCGACTCGCCGTGAAAGGCAAAGTTGTCGGCCGGCGCCGCCTTGCGGCCATCGCGGGCATCGTGACACCGGACACGATTTTGCGGTGGTATCGGACACTCGTGGCGAAGAAATACGAT
>DATFWL010000299.1:0-22856 GCA_035259385.1 Vicinamibacterales bacterium
GCGACGAGATCGCATCGGTCTTCGAGCACTCTTCGTCAGCGCAGAGAATCCGCGCCGGGAAAGGCAAGCGTCGACAGTTCGTCGGAATACAGGTCGTAACCGAAGCGCGGCAAGACGTTCCCGAGTATCCGCTCGTACCACCCGCGTTGATCCGGCGTGAAACAGTCCACGATCTCGGGCACGCTTCGACTGACCGGTCCGACGTTGACGCGACCGGCGAGCGCGCGGCTCACGAGCCGCTCCTCGTACTCCATTCCAGTCAGTGCCTGAACCGCTTCGTGACAGCGTTCGGCGTCCCTCAAGTCTTCGACCCGCATGACGCAGTCGAATCGATCCAGCCTGCGCACCTGACAGGCGAACGTGTGCAGGTCGTGGATGAACGCCTGGTTCAGCGGCTCGATCGACGCCATCGGGATGCCCCACAGTTTCTGCACGCTCGTGCGTGCCTCGGGGTCAATCGTCGTGAAATGGAGCGCGCCGGTCGAGAGGCGCCTGTTCACGATGCGCGCCGGATGTCTGATGAGAAGACCCGTGGTGAACCTGCCGGAGAGAGCGATCGCGTAGCCGGACCACACCGATCCGACATCGCCCGCCGCGGAGTACGCGCCATGCATGCAATCGGTCGCCAGGTGCTCAATCAATCGTTCGACGTCCGGTACGCCATATTCCCGGGCCGGATAGACCTGTGCGACGACGAACTCATGCGAGCAGAACACGTCGGGATGGCTGTTGAGCAGCTTGGCGAGCCACGTGCTGCCCGTGGAGCCCATCCGCGCGACGACCAAGCGCCGATGCGAACAGGACACCTGAAGCCGCGTGAGAAAGGTGTTGATGCGCTGCAGCGCATCCGCATGGTGTGTTTCAACGTGCTGAGTGATTCGGTCGACGATGTCGTCCGCCATGGTCAAGGCCGACATGGTGAAGCCGCCGGCAGATCGTTTTCAAGCCGACGAAGAAACGAGCGCCAGCGCTGATGGCATGGTGACGCTGTCGGCGGCCCGCGAATGCGCGAGGAGATGTGATTCGGACCGGACAGTGATGAGCAATGGCGAACTGTAGCGCGGCGAGGTTAAAAAAATGACAGGCTCGCCTGCCCATTGCGTCGTCTGCTGGGACGAAAAATTTCACAGTTTCTCGTGAAAGACGTCGGAGAAGACATCAACTGTCATGACTTCCAGTGCGTGACCGCTATCGCTACACGTACTATGGTCTGACCGCGTGAACCGCGGACGGCGTCCCGTGACGCCGGCGTCCCCGCATCTGCATTCCGGATCGCTTGTCGGAGGTGCGAGTTGAGTTCGCATTCAGCTCTCGGTCGTGGTCTGATTGCGCCGCACGGCGGCACGCTGGTGAACCTTCTCGTCGACGAGGACCGGGCTGACCAGCTGCGCGAGGAATCGCGGCATTGGACATCGTGGCCGCTCACGCCGCGGCAGCTGTGCGATCTCGAACTGCTCGCAACCGGCGGGTTCTCGCCGCTGAACGGGTTCATGACGCGCGGCGACTACGACTCGGTGTGCGGCTCGATGCGGCTCGCAGACGGGACGCTGTGGCCGATGCCGATCACGCTGGACGTGCCCGACACGTTCGCCAGAACCGTCAAGGATGGCTCGACCATCGCGCTACGCGACCCGGAAGGCGTCCTGGTCGCAGCGCTCCATGTCGTCGACGTGTGGAAGGCCGATCGACGCGCCGAAGCGGCCGAGGTGTTCGGTACGACCGACCGCGCCCACCCGGGCGTTGCGGCGATCCTCGGAAACGAGGCGCGCTGGATAATCGGTGGCCGCATCGACGCCGTCCGGCTTCCGCTGCACTACGATTTTCAAGCGCTGCGGCTCACGCCGGCCGCGGTGCGCGGCGTCTTCAACCGTCACGGGTGCACGCGCGTCGTCGCGTTCCAGACGCGCAACGTGATGCATCGCGCGCACCGCGAGCTCACGCTGCGCGCGGCAGAGTCGATCGATGCGCACCTGCTGATCCATCCGGTAGTCGGCATGACGAAGCCGGGCGACACCGATCACTACACGCACCTCGCCGATCAGGGATTCATCCAGATCGACACGCCGGCTCATGACTCGTTGCAGCCGTGGGTCGCCGTGCAACGACAGGGGAATGCAGCCTTCGAGTCGCCAATGTAGAGCCAGCAATCGGCTGGCCCTCGCCGGAGCCAACCAACCCGGTTCCCAGGCCGTCCAAGGGGAGCGCATGGCGTCCTCGACCCAGGGAAAATGCATCGCGGACTGATCGCCGGGGAACTGCTCCAGGACCTGCGCATCTCGCTCCGCGCGCTGCGCCGAGCGCCGGTGATGACGTTGACGATCATCCTCACCGTCGGCCTCGGCATCGGCGCAACCACGGTCATCTTCGGCGCGATCAATGCGGCGCTGCTGCGGCCGCTGCCGTACGCGAACCCCGATCGGCTGGTGCGCATCTACACCGACGCGCCGCCGAACCGGTTCCCCTTCTCCGTCGCCGACTACCTGGCGCTGACGGCGCAGCAGACCCGGTTCGACGGGATCGCGAGCTACGCCAGCCGGCCGATGGTGTTCAGCGACGGCGCCGTCGCCGACCGTGTGCGTGCGCGGTCGGTGTCCTGGAGGTACTTCGACGTGCTCGGTTTGCACCCGGCGGCGGGACGCGGCTTTCAGGAGTCCGATGCACGCCGCGGCACCGCGCCGATGGCGGTGGTGAGCCACGCGTTCTGGGTGCAGCGGCTCGGCGGGCGCCCCGATGCGATCGGCAGCGTCATCCGCCTCGACGGTCAGGGCTACACCGTGATCGGTATCCTGCCGCTCGAGACCGGGCCGCTGGAGGCGAACCAGGACCTCTTCGTCGCGGGGCGCTACGAGCCGCCGTCCCGCAAAGGTCCGTTCTTCCTGACGATCGTCGGGCGACTGCGCGAGGGGGCGCCGCGCGCGGCCGCGGCGGAAGAACTGCGCGCGATCAACCGGCGCATCTTCCCGATCTGGAAGTCGTCGTATCAGGACGACCGCGCGACCTGGTCGATGATCGATCTGAAATCGTTCGTCGTCGGCGACGTGGCCACGATCGCGGCCCTCGCGCTCACGGCCGTGGCGCTGGTGTGGCTGATCGCGTGCGGTAACGCGTCGAGCCTGCTGATCGCGCGGGTGACGAGCCGCCGCCGCGAGCTGGCGGTGCGCACGGCGCTCGGCGCGTCACGGTCGCGAGTCGTCTGCTACCTGCTCGCAGAGAGCGCGGTGCTCGCGGCCGGCGCCGCGGCCGTCGGCGTGGCGATCGTGTGGGCCGGCGTCCGCCTGGTGCGCGACGTCGGCGCCGCCTACTTCCCGCGCTCCGGGGAGATCGCGATCGACGGACCGGTCCTCTGGCTGCTCGTCTCGCTCACCGCAGCCAGCACGCTGCTCTTCGGCCTGGTGCCGGCCGTGCACGGCACCGGCGGACCGGTCGAAGAAACGCTTCGTGCATCCGGGCGCTCCGCGACGGGAGGTGTGGGCGCGCGCCGGCTGCGCCGCGCGCTGGTTGCCGCGCAGTTCGCCGTCGCGACGCCGCTGCTCATCGTCGCCGGGCTGCTGCTCGCGAGCCTCAACGAGCTCGGACGCGTGGACCTCGGCTTCGACATTCGCAACCTCGTCAGCGGATCGATTCAGCTGCCGTCCACGCAATACACCGACGCCTCGCACATCACGTCGTTCTGGAACGAGTTACAGAGCAGGCTCGCCGCAGTGCCCGGCGTCTCCGGTGTCGCGTTCGCCGACGGGCGGCCGCCAGCCGACATCAACAACTTCAACAATTTCGATCTGGAGGATTTCCCGACCGCGTCCGGCCAGTCGCAGCCGGTGACGCCGTGGGTTGCGGTCACCCCTGAGTACTTCAGCGTGTTCGGGTTGACACTGCAGGAAGGGCGGCTGCTCGAAGAAACGGACGCCCGCCGCACCGACATGCAGCCGATCGTCGTCGACCGCGCGTGGGCGCGCCGCTTCTTCCCGCAGGGCAGCGCCGTCGGCAAGCGGCTCCACAGCGGCGGCTGCACCAGCTGCCCCTGGACCGTAGTCGTCGGCGTCGTCAGCGACGTGAAATATGCGGGATTGGACAAGCCCGACGAAGGGTCGGTTTACCAGCCCCTTTCACCCCGGAACATGCTGCGGTTCGCGATTCTCCGCACCAGGACCGACGCGGCGCGCGCGCTGCCTGCCGTGCGACAGACGCTCCACGACCTCGACGCCGGCGTGCCGTTCGCGAACGCCGCGACGATGGAGGAACTGATCGACAGGTCGCTGCAGCGGCCCCGATCCCTGTCGGTCCTCGTCGGGAGCTTCGCTGCCGTCGCGTTGATCCTGTCGCTCGTCGGTATCTACGGCGTCATGGCGTACTACGTGCAGCAGCACGCCAAGGACATCAGCATCCGGCTCGCGCTCGGCGGCCGCCGCTCGGACGTCCTGCAGCTGATCGTCGGCCAGGGCATGAAAGTCGTGTCGATCGGGGTCGTCATCGGCCTGGTCATGGCGGTCGCCGGCACGCGGTTCATCACCAGCTTGTTGTTCGGCGTGAACGCTGCAGACGTACGGGTCTTCGCCGCAGTCAGCGCGCTCCTCGTCGGCGTCGCGCTCGCCGCGTGTTTTCTGCCGGCGCACCGCGCCACGCGCGCCGAGCCCGCCGCCGTCCTCCGCGAGGAATAGGAGCAGCGCGTGACGGCGATCAGATTTGCCGGATCGCCCGGACCCGCCGCGGAAAGTCCTTGTCGTCGTAATGCTGGCGCCCGTTGTCGACGAAGTCGATGTGGTGCGCCATGTCTGCCGATTCCTGAGACGACGTCCAGTAGGTGAAGTTGTCGGCGACGCCGCCGTCGCGAAAGTCGCCACGTCCCGCCGCCCGCAGGTTCCGGTACATCAGCGCAAGCTCGTCTCTCGACGGAAGGAACCACCCGCGGACGCCGTTCACGTCGAGGCTCGCACACAGCGCCGCCGCCACGTCGGCGTCCGTGCATTCCCGAAGGATGTCGATCGTGTTCTGCCTGCCCACCCCGACAGCGGTGGCGCGGGCGCCGGTCACAAAGCGCCTGAAACACCCCCACTTCGCACCGGCGCTCTGATCGTAGGGCGCAGCCTCCAGGTACCGCCACCCGTCAGATCGATAGTCGGGGTTCTCGAAGAAGATGTATCCGCCAGCCGGACCGACATCGCCGACGGCGTAACCCGAGGTCGGCAACCACACCGCCATCTCGCCGGCGCCGCGGTTCGCCCACAGGTAGTACGGAATGAGCCGTATTGCCTTCGACTGCGCGTCGGGCGTCGTCACGCGTCGCGCGCGCGCGTGCACGACGGCGACGCCGCCGTCCAGCGACTCGTCCGCCGCCGATTTCATGTCCCCTTGCTCGATCTGGAGGTCCAGGACGCGGCTCCCGTCGATGTCGGGCCATTCCGCGCAGTACACGATCGGGCCGCGTTCGATCGCGACGCGGCGGCGATCGGCTACCACGCGTGCGTCCGCGACGACGCGCCGGACCTCGAGCGGCAGGCTGATGCTCACGACGTCGCCGTCCTTCCAGTCGCGTTCGAGCGAGACGTACCCGAGCGCATCCGGCACGGCGCTCACCCGCGTGCCGTTGACCTCGATCGACGCCGAAGCCTCACCGCGATCGGCGTACGTGTAGAGCGAACCTGGAACGGCGCGCCCCTGCGCCCAGCCCGGGATGCGCAGCTTGAACGCGGCCCTGACCCGATCGCTCGCCGAGATTTTCAGCCGCGTCGTGCCGCCCCACGGCATCTCGCTGTCGAGCGAGATGCCGACGCGCTTGTCTCCGACGGGAATCGTCGTCCGGCTGGAGACATACAAATTCACATATACGGGGCCGTGCGGGTCCTGCGCGTAGATGAAGCCTGGCATCGACGCGAGAAAGCGGACCAGGTTCGGAGGACAACATTCGAGCGATGCCCGGGCCCACCGGACGTCGCGGCCGTCGCCAGCGCTGGCGAGCCGGTTGACGTAAAAGAATCGATCCCCGGTCGTCGAGACGCCGGCGACAGCGTTGTTGTACATCCCGCGCTCGAGGACGTCGATGTACTGACTGTCACCCGTCGCCAGGAACAGGCGATGGCTCAACGTGATGAACATCAGCACGGCGCACGTCTCGGAGTAGGCGGAAATGTTGGGGAGCGCGTAGGGCTCCCCGAACCCTTCGTTCCCCGTCGAGCCGACGCCTCCCGTGACGTACATCTTGCGCTCGACTGCGTCGCGCCACATGCGTCGCGCCGCCTCGAGGTAGGCGTCGAGCCCGGTCAGGACGCCGACGTCCGCGAGCGACACCATCAGCGAGACGCAGTTGACCGCGTGGCCGACCGCCTCGCTCTGCTCGAGTACCGGCCGGTAGGACTGATTGTGCCGGCTGCGGTTGAGCGAGTCGGCGCGTCCGCGAATGTCCAGATAGTGTTTGGCGAGATCGAGATGCGTCCGGTCGTGGGTGGCGCGATACAACTGCACGCAGTTGATCGCGTCCCGTTCGCCGCCGGAGAACGGAGGATCGCCGGTCGCGAAGTCGTCGTAGAGGCGTGCGGCGCAGGCGATCGCGTTCTCGAGGAGATCCCGGCGGCCAGTCGTCATGAAGTAGGCGGCCGCGACTTCGAATCCGCCGTTGCCGGTCCATCGCTCGTCGCGCAACTGCCGGATCCGCTCGTCGACCGCCGCCTGCACCTGTGGATTCGGATGCGTCTTCAGCGACAGGATCGCCGCTTCGAGCACGTTGCCATTCAAGCCGCGCGGGGTCTCGGTGAGCTTCCTCGCCTCGAGGGGGATCGTCACGCCCGCGTTGGTGTCGACCTTTCGCTTCCAGAAGTGGTCGGTGAGCGTGACGTCGAAGTACGGGACCGCGCGTATGGGATAGTCCGCAACCGGTGTGTACGTCGCGTCCCCGATGCGGCGCGCGACGTCTGCGTGCGCCGGCGCCGGCTGGACCGCGGGGCCGGTCGCACCCTCGGCATTGGCAGCGAAGGCAACCGCGCCTGCCGCGGCCGGCGCCGCCTTCAGGAAGTCTCGACGGCCGATAGTGCGCATCTCTCCTCCTACCCGCCGCATCCGGCCATGCGGAACGCGCCGATCTTCGATGAGTACGTCTCGACGCCCTTCTGCAGGTAGTCGCCGACGTACCAGATCGTGCAGTCGTCGCTCGGGTCGATCGCAGTCTGCGTGTAGTCTTCCCAGCGCGTGGCGTCCTGCGACGCTGCTCCGCCGACGAGCACGGTTTCGCGGAGCGTGAGCGAGCCGGGCGGATCGGCGGCCAGTCGGCCGGCGAATCGCTGGCCGGGGAAATGCGGCGCTCCGCCGAACGAATAGCCGATCCCGATGTTGCCCAGTCGATCGATCGCCGGACTGGCGAGCCAGCGATAGAAGCGATCCGGCGCATAGGTGCCCTGCTGATACAGCGTGACGTCGCGGCGTGCGTCGATCCGGAATTCATACCAGCGGATGCCGCCGCCACCTGCCGTCGTGTTGACGGCGTGCACGGCGACGATCGATTCCCGATTGCCGATGCGCCGGTAGGCGATCCGCGCCATGATCTTGTCGCCCTGCGCATCGAGCCGACGGTCGATGCCGGGCTGCGGCACGCAGTTGGACAACTGCCCATCGCACAGGTAGTGATAGGGCGCGACTCGAATCTGGGCCGGCCCGGTGACGGCCGTCTTCGACGCGTGCTGCCAGTCGACGTGGAACCGCCAGACGTCAATCGAATCGGCCTCGAAGATCTGGTCGAGCTGCCGGCCGCCGGCCGCCAGCATCACGTTCGGCGCGCCGGCCGGCGGAAGGCTCCTGCCGTCGATATCCGCGTTGTTGAGGAAGTTGACGTTTTCGATGACGACGCACTGTTCGGTGGCGGGCTCGCCGCGGATCATCTTCGTTCGATCGGCGACGCACGCGTGCTTCTGCGTTGCCACCTGCTCGGAAATGCGATCGTCGCTCGTGCTCGTCGGCACGTAGTAGCCGTCGGACCAGATCGCCGGCCGCGGGTAGTCCGGAAAGAGCGGCCGGAGGAACTCGTAGCGGTAGTAGCTGCCGAGCGGATCAGGACTGCTGCTCACCGCGTAACACATCGAGTACGGTCCGCGCGGCGAATCGTCTCGGCGGCCGGCAGCCCGGTTCTGCGCGCTCGCGTCCGGCGGCGTACCCGGAGGCACTCGCGGCGGCTGGTAGAGCGGCGCCGCCGGTCCCGGCTGCCCGGGCCGCCCGGCCGGACTGACGTGTGCCGGCTCGCCGCCTTTCCAGACGTCCGGCTGATCCGGCCGCTCAGCGGCGCGCGAGAACAGCGGCATGACGATCAGCCAGCGATCCGCGAGCTGATCGTAGCGGACGACTGCGTCGCCGTTGTTGCGCGATTCGCACGCGCCCCCGAATCCCTTGAACACGTTGTTCGTCGGCACCGGGCCATACAGCGGCGTGCCGTCCTTCCTGAAGATCGCCATCCGCGTGTTGACCAGCTGGACGATGTGATTCGGTCCGACCGCCAGGCTGTTGTCCGACGGATTCCGCAGCAGCGCCGACCCTTGTGGACCGGTGAAGCCGGCGCCAAGGCCGTCGAAGCTGGCGACGAGCGCCGCCGCCGGTCGCGTGCCGAACGACGTTTGCTCGACCGCGCCGCTGCCCGGCGGCACGACGATCCTCGGAACCGCCGGAGGCGGCGATTGACTCCAGCCCTGCGTCGCCAGCGCCAGCGCGGCGCCGGCGACGGCGACCGCGTTGCGACGACGCATCAGGCGCGCGTCTACGGGTTGGCGCACGAAAAGTTCGCGGCCTGGTTCGTGTCGCCCGCGCCTTTGTACTTGGCCACCTGCGGGAACGGACAGAGCGGGCGCGTCCTGTCGACGGCGCCGTTCGCAAGGTGCGACGCGACGATCTGCTTGGGCGCGACGCCGCTGGCCACCCACGACTCGATCGCCGCCATCTTGTCGAACGTGTCGGTGCCCGCACCGCCCTGGCAGTGGTTCATGCCCGGCACCATGAAGAGCACGATGCCCTTCGACGCCGCGTCGGCGCCGACGGTCTTCAGCACCTTCTCGTAGTAGATCGTGCTCGTCTGCGGCGTCACCTGCTGATCGGTCCAGCCGTGATACATCAGCAGCTTTCCGCCGTGCGAGAAGAACGGCTTGAGGTTCGGATCGCCCGAGAACAGCGCGGCGCCGTCGGCCTTCGCCGCCGCCTCCATTCCCTTCGCGACCTCGAACGAGCGCCAATCCCAGCGCGGATCCTTGAACAGGATGTTGGCGAGGCCGGAAATCGACAAGCCGAGCGGCTGCGGGCCGCCGAGCGTGGTCCACCCGAGCTCCGACCCCGGCCACAGATGGCGCTGATCGATCACCTTGCCGGTCCGGACGTCAGCCAGCGGCGAGGTGAGCACCTTCGCGGCGTTGACCTGTCCCGGCGTCAGGCAATCGGGGCCGTCCGCGCCCTTGCAGGCGAGCTTCGCGTAGTCGTAGTGGCAGGCGAGCGGATTCTCGATCACGCCGTCCGTGACGCCGTCGAGCGCGTCGCACGCGTCGAGCACCGCGGCATGGATCATCGGCAGCTTGCTCTGGGGAATCACGCCGTCGGCGTTCGCGTTGATCTGCTGGCTGACGGCGACGCGCAGCGAGTGCATGCGCATTCCGTCCCATGCCGAGGCGCCCGCCACGATCGCGTCGAAGTCGTTCGGGTAGCGCTGCGCTTCGGTAATCGCCTGGCGGCCGCCGGTCGAACAGCCGTTGAAGAACGACACCTTCGGCGAGGCGCCGTAGAACGCGTCGATCACCGGCTTGGCGAATACGGTGGCTTCATGGATCGCGCGATACCCGAAGTCGATCAGTTTTTCAGGATGGTTCAGCGCGAAGTCCGCGGTGCCGCCGGTATGGCCGGTGTCCGTGCTCGCGGTCGCGTAGCCGCCGCGCACGGCCGCGGCCATCGCCGGATACGAGATCGCGCCGGCCCAGCCGCCGCCGCCGACTGCCTGATACTTGCCGTTCCAGTTCGACGCCGGCAGCCAGACTTCCACCTTGATATCCGAGTCGCTCGACGGCGACAGGGTGGCGCGCACGCGGCAGAACGCCGCCAGGTTCGCGTACGGATTCGCCGGTCCCTGCCCGCCGCCTCGCCCGGCCGCCGCAGCCCCGCTCGCGCCGCGCGCCGGCGCCGGCGGCACGAAGGTCCCCGCCGCAATCGATTCAGCCGACTCGATCTTCGCGTGCGGCAGCGCGACCGACGCCAGGTTCTCGCAGTCGGTAGACGCCGCACCGGCTGGCGTCGCACTCGGAGCGGCGGTGGCCGAGACGGGAATCTGAACGATTGCCAGACCGGCGAGAAGGATCGCGAACAACGCGGCGGCGGCGAACCTCATATCGGCTCCTTGATCGCGTTTCATTCTGCTTTCAGCACCTTCATCGGCTCGACCCGCGCGGCACGTCCTGCCGGCACGAGTGCCGCGACGATCGCCGTCGCGAGCAGCGCCATGACCGCGCCTGCCAGAGCGCTCACATCGGTCGTGGTCACCCCGAACAACAGGCTCGCCATCGCGCGGCTGACGGCCAGCGCCGCGACGAGGCCACATCCTACAGCGATCGCGCCCGTCGCGATCGTTTCCCGCATCACCATCGAGAGCATGGCTGCGGCGTTCGCCCCCAGCGCCATACGGATGCCAATCTCCCGTGTCCGCTGCGCGACGCCGTAGGAGGTGACGCCGTAGACGCCGATCGTCGACAGCAGCCACGCGATCGCTGCGAAGATGCCGAGCAGCGAGACGTTGAAACGGGGCACCGCCTCCGCGATTGCCTCGTCCATTGTCCGAACGTTCGACACCGGCTGGTCGGGATCCAGCGCGCCAATCTCGCGCTGCACGGCGGCCGACACGGTCTCCGGCGGCGCGTCCGTCCGCACGACTGCGTACATGAACGACGATGGGAACTGCCGGTACGAGACGTACATCAGCGGTCGTGGCTGCTCGTTGAGCCGGAACTCCTTGATGTCCGCCGCGACGCCGACGATCGTGAGCCACCGGCCGGGTGCGTCGACCGCCCACGGCACGTCGGTCCTCGTGAACGCCGGCCGGATCTGCTTGCCGAGCGGATCGTCCCCCGGCCACAACTGGCGGGCCATCGTCTCGTTGACGACCGCGGCGCCGCGCGTGCTGGCGCCGTCGCCTTCGTCGAGATCGCGCCCGCTGACGAGGCGCTGGCCGAGCAGCCGCAGGTAGCCGGGCGTCACGACGTCGTAGCCGACGAACACGTCGTCTCCCGGTGCCTTCGGCGCCCGCCCTTCGACGTCGACGCGCGTCGTCATCGCCATGCCGAGAAACGGGCGGAAGCTGATCGCGCCGGCGCCACGGACGCCGGGCAGCCGCGCGATGCGCGGCAGGAGCTGGTCGTAGAAGCGCTGCGTGTGCGCTGGCTCCGCGTACTTCGTCTTCGGCAGCCAGAGCTGCAGCGTCAGGAGATGATCGGCGCGAAATCCCGGCTGCACCGCCTGGAGCCGCCAGAAGCTCTTCATCAGCAGCGCGGCGCCGAACAGCAGCACGATTGCCAGCGTCAACTCGGCGGCCATCAGCCAGCGGCCGGTGCGGGACCGCGGGCTCGAGGCGTTGATCCGGAGCATGTCGAGCCGCGTCGACTCGAACGCCGGCACGAGCCCGAAGATCACGCCCGTCCCCAGTGCAACCGCCACGCTGAAACCGAGAACGCGCGCATCGACGCTCGGCAGCATCGGTCCGAAGGTCCCCATCGTCAGGTTGGTCCCGGCGTGCGGAAGAAGCGGGACGAACACGCGCACGCCGATCCACGCGACCGCGACGCCCGCGACGCCACCCGCCAGTCCGAGCATCATGCTTTCGATCAGCATCTGGCGGATCAGCTGCGGGCGCGACGCGCCGATCGCCGTTCGAACGACCATCTCGCGCTGGCGCGCGAGCGCGCGACCGAGACACAGATGCGCCACGTTGACGCACGCGATCAGCAGAACGAATGCCGACGCCGCCAGCAGGACGATCATGGCTGGTCGGACGTCGCGAACCTCGCGCCCGGGATAGAGCGGCCCGACCCGCGGACTCCAGCCGGCATTCGTCTCTGGATACTCGAGCGCGAGCTGACGCGCCACCGCTTCCAGTTCCGTCTGCGCCTGGCTCATTGACACCTGCGGCGCAAGCCGCGCGAACACCATCACCGATCGGTTCTGCCGAGTCCGCAATGCCGCATCCTCGGCGAGCGGCATCCAGAGCTCGAGATCCGCCTGATAGAACTGGAACTCCCTAGGGAGAACGCCGACGACCGTTCGCGGCCGGGCGTCGATCAGGATCTGCCGTCCGATGATCGACGGATCGGCGCCAAACCGGCGCGTCCACAAGCTCTGCGCCAGGACGACGACGTTGTCGCGTCCAGGCACCGCTTCCTCGTCGCCAAAGGTCCGGCCGAGCGCCGCGTCGACGCCGATCATGCGGAAGAACACCGGCGACACGCGCACGCCGCGCACCGACTCGGGCGCCGCCGCGGACGCCACGTTCTGCACCGAGTAGTACCAGTTGCGCCACATCGCGATCGCATCGAACGATCGCGTCCGTTCGCGCCAGTCGAAGACGTTGCCCGGCAGGGGCGGCGGCTCCACATCGGGCGGGACTTTCTCAGGATTGGTTTCGAAGATGTAGACGAGCCTCTCGACGTCGCGGAACGGCGGCGGCCGGAAGAACAGGTTGTCGACGACGCTCACGATCGCGGTGGTTGCGCCGATTCCGAGCGCAAGGGTTGCGACGGCGATGAAGGTGAACGCCGGCGACTTCCGCGTCATCCGGATGGCGTACCGCACGTCATGAGCGAGCGCGGGAGCGACAGTCATTGGACGGCGGTCAGCTTCAACTCGATCGTTTTCGTCTCTCCGTCTGCCAGCGACACCTTCGACGCCTTCTCATGCATCCGCTCGAAGAATTGATACAAGGCCTCCCCGGTGTCGAAGTGATCGACGGCAACGACGAAATAGTCGCCCGGCGGAAGGTTCGAGATCGCGAAACGGCCGTTCTGATCGGGGCGGGCGATCATCTGAAGCCAGTTGATGATCAGCCACTTGTCTCGATCCTGCGGGAACAGGACCGCCGTGTAGTCCCTCCGGACCTCGCCGCCGCTGCCGGTGACGATGCCCGACACGCTCGCAACCCTGTTCGTCACCTCGAGCTCGACGCCGGCGACCTCGTCGCCAGGCCTGAGATCGATGCCGGTATTGGTCACGTCGGCTCCGTTCAGGCGGACAGCCTGAATCCGCCACTGACTCAACGCGACGCCGGCCTGGCTCACCACCAGCCGGACGCGACCTGGCGCCGATCGCAATTCGAACGTGTCATCGTCTGCAATGCGCACCGGCCACGACGAACTGACACCGCCGCCCACCAGGATCGGAAAAAGCGACACGTGTATCGTTCGGGGCACGCGCGCGCCCACACTGGCATCGACCGTCACACGGCCGCTGATCACGGCTGGCCTGGCGGCGAGGAGTTGCACGTCAGCCACGTCTTCGCCATTGACGTTGATCACGGTCGTGGCCACCTCCGTGAAGTCAGTGTCCCCGCCGTTACGCTGCGCGCGAAGTGCGTAGTCGCCCGGAGGCAGGCCGGCGATCATGAAGGTGCCGTCCGCGCGCACCGCCGTCGTCGCTCTGACGTCGAGTCCCCCGTTCTGCGAGACGGTGATCATCCCTGGCGTCATCGGCTTGCCGTCGGCGCCGATGGCGGTGCCGGTCACTCGAGCGGCGCGAATCGTGGTGATCGTCAGGGCGAGATCGGCGACCGTTTCTCCGGCGGCGATCGAGACTGGCTGCGCCTCGGCAACGTTCGTCGTGCCGGGGAAGTAAGTCGGCGCGTACGTCAGGCGATCGCGCGGGCTGGCGGTGGGATTCCCGCCAGCCCGAATCGGCCACGTGGCCATGACGTAGTACTGACCCGCAGCGAGCCCGAACAGCCGGAACTCGCCGAGGTCGTTCGTCGTCTCCGTCCGTCCATGCGGCATCAACGTGCGCGGCTGCGTGGATATGGCGCGCTGCGCCGACACGCTGACGCCGGGAATCGGCTCACCGAGCTCATCGACAATCCGGCCGGTGACCACGCCGCCGCGCGGCAGGGAGACGTCAATCCGCTCGACGATCTGGCGCTCGGCGATCTCGATCGGCCTCTGTGGGTCGGCCGGCCGCCGCTGCCCGTAGGACAGCGTGACGAAACTGCCCTTGCTGACCGAGAGCGCGTAGCGGCCAGCGCGCACCTCCCTGAACTCGTAGGCGCCGCCGGCATCGGTGGTGACGGTCGATCCCTGCCGGGCTTCTGCGATGCGAACGAGCTGGACCTGCGCGTTTCGAAGCGGCTGCCCGTTGTCGGCTGCGAACACGTGGCCGCGCAGCGTCGCGGTACCTGGCGGAGTCGCCGGCGCTGGTGGTTGCGCTGAGGACGCGGTGGCGATCGCCACCACGATCACTGCAAAGTGAAGACGCGTGGCCATCAGAACACCGGCGCCGGCGACACGACGAGATCGAGCGTCTGCGCGTCGCCGGGCGCAATCGAAACCTTGGTCGCGTGCTCGCGCGCGAGCGACAGGAAATCGCGATCGGTCCACGCGCCAGCAGGCACGTCGGTCATCGCCACTGCGTAGTACTCGCCCGGCAACAGCCGAACGTGGTAGCGATCGCCGGTGCGCGGCTCCGTGACGCCCAGGTACCTCGTCTCCACCGTCCAGCGGTCGGCGTCCTGCGCGAACACGATCACGAAACAGTCGCGGACCTTCCGGCCGTCGCCGTCCGCGACGCGCCCGGTCAGTTCGACACTCCGGTTCGTCATCTCGACGACGACGTTCTCGATGGTCGCGTTCGGCGGCACCTCCAGTCCGGAGTCGCCGACGTCGATGCCGTCATGCAGCACGCGGTTCAGACGCCAGGGTGGCGATCCGCCGGCGGCGGTCTCCGTTGTCCCGGCGCGCAGCTGCACATGACCGGAGCCGAGGGTGATCTCGAACGTGCCATCCTCTTTGATCCGCGCCATGTCTCGCACGCGCTGCCCGAGCATCCACTCGCGCTGCGCGCCGAGCGCGATCGCCGTCGGCTTTGGCGGATCGGTCGATGTCGCGCTCGCGGTGAAGGCGATGCGACCGCGAATTCTCGAGGGCTTTGCCGTCACGATCTGCACGCCGCTGACGTCGCTGCCGGCGGCGATCACCTCGATCAGCGCCGACTCCTGCGTCGCCGGGATGTTGCCGCGCAGCAGGTAGTCTCCCGGCGTGACGGACGAAACGGTGAACCGGCCCCCGGCGCCAATCGACGCGGATCGCGAATTGAAGCCGGCGCTCGGGGACTTCGAGGTGAGCGTGACCGTGCCGCCGGAGGCGGGACCGCCATCGCTGCCGAACACGGTTCCAGAGATGCTCGACGTCGCAACCGGCGCGAGCGTGAGGTTGATGGCCGTGATCGTCTGGCCCGGCGCGATGGTCAGCCGCTGTGCCTCGGCGACATTGCCAGTGCCAGGATAGAACGTCGGCGCGTACGCGACGCGATCGGTCGGCGTCGAGCCGGCCGGCGCGAACGCGCGCAGCGCCGCCGAGACGTAGTACTGACCGGTCGCCAGTCCGTACACGCGATACTCGCCGATGTCGTTCGTGATGGCGCTCGCGCCAGTCGGCATCAGGCGCCGCGTGCCCTGCACGAACTGGTAGCGCATCGGTGTCACTTGCGCGTCGACGACCGGATCGCCGAACTCGTCGACGATCTTTCCAGTGATGACGCCGCCGCGCGCCAGCCTGATGATGATGTTGTTCACCGTCTCGCCATCGGCGAGCGTCGTCGGCCGGCCCGGACCGCCGGGACGCGCTTCGCCCCACGACGAGCGGAGGTAGGTTGGCTTGACTGCGCTGACGGTGT
The DNA here is from genome assembly GCA_035259385.1 of Vicinamibacterales bacterium. GTDB lineage: Bacteria > Acidobacteriota > Vicinamibacteria > Vicinamibacterales > CAVVIG01 > QHWK01. The sequence continues at coordinate 15,865 of DATFWL010000299.1, forward strand.
AGGTGCCCGCGGGCAGATCGGCGAGATCAAAACGGCCGTCGCGATCGGTGAGCCCGTTCGCCGGATCGCCGCTGGCGCTTCCGGCTCGGACTTCGGCGTAGCCCAGCGGACGCCCGCTCGTATCGGTAACGCGCCCGCGAATATGCGCAGTGCCGGTTGGCGTGACGGACGTGTCGCGCGGCGGCGTCTGCCCGCTCGCGATCGCGGAACAAGCGACGGCCAGAAGAAAGGCCAGCGCTCGCAGCATTCAAGGGAGATTATGTCAAAAGCTCGGTCGAACCTGAACCCGGAACCAAGAACCTCGAACCCTAGAACCTTAGAACCCGAAGAACCTCTCCTACACGTCTATGACGGGACCGTTCGGCGGCGGAATCGCTGTCTGCTGCTTCTTGCGCAGCGCGATGACGAGCGCGACGCACCCTGTCCACGTCGGCAGCATGTCGATGATCGGGACGACTTCGACGACGAAGGTCGGCAGCAGCAGCGGGTGGAAGCCGAGCAGCGACCAGGTGGCGCCTGCGGCGACGAGGTCGAGAATCTCGTCGGCGAACGCCCAGCCGAACGGGCCAAGGATGAGTTGCAACACGTCCGTCGTCGCCGCGACGCCGTACGCGGACCAGATGCGTCTCTTCGTCAACACCGGCGGCGCAAAACGTGAAAACGTGAGATCCACGACAGTCCCTCGTTGCAACCTCAGTACCGGGCAACCGGGGTCGGGAAGGGTTTCCGACGGAATTACGAAGAAACCCTTTCCGACTCCGGGTCGCTCAATCAGTGTACAGTTCAGCCGCCTCCAATGGAGCACGAATGAAGAGAGCTGCCCTGGCCCTGCTCGCCATCTTTCTTCAGAGCGCCTCGCGCGACGTGGGCTGGCCGATGCACGGCGGCACCGACAACATTCGCTACTCGGCGCTCACGCAGATCAATCGCGACAACGTCGCCCGGCTGCAGGTCGCGTGGACCTACGATTCGCACGACGCCTTCAAGGGTTCGGAGATGCAGAGCAACCCGGTGGTCGTCGGCGGCGTGCTGTACGCGACGACTCCGACGCTGAAGGTGATCGCGTTGAACGCCGCAACCGGCCAGGAACTCTGGAAGTTCGATCCGAGCGCAAGCGCCGCCAGCGGCGCGCGATTCCGGCATCGCGGCGTCACCGTGCACGACGATCGCGTGTTCGTCACCTATCGCAACTGGCTGTACGCGCTCGACAAGACCAGCGGAAAGCCGATCGCATCGTTCGGCGCGGACGGACGGGTCGATCTCCGCGAGGGACTCGGCATGCCGCCTGAGCGCGCGAGCATCAGCGCGAGCACTCCTGGCGCGATCTTCGAGGACCTGCTGATTCTGGGCAGCAGCGTGCCCGAGACGCTGCCGGGCACGCCGGGTCACATCCGTGCGTTCGACGTGAAGACCGGCAAGCTGCGCTGGATCTTTCACACGATTCCGCAGCCGGGCGAGTTCGCGTATGACACCTGGCCCGCCGATGCCTACAAGCTGATCGGAGGCGCGAATGCCTGGGCCGGCGTCACCGTCGACACGAAGAACGCGATGGTGTTCGCCGCGACCGGATCGGCGTCGTTCGATTTCTACGGCGTGAACCGGCATGGCGACAACCTGTTCGCCAACTGCGTGCTCGCGCTCGATGCGCGAACCGGCCGCCGCATCTGGCACTTTCAAGGCATCCGCCACGACGTCTGGGACTGGGACTTCCCTGCCGCGCCGAACCTCGTCACCGTCACGCGCAACCGGCGAGCCGTCGACGCGGTCGCGCAGGTGACGAAGTTCGGCTACGTCTACGTCCTCGATCGCAAGACAGGCGCGCCGCTCTTTCCGATCGCGCAGCGCAAGGTGCCGCCGTCCGACGTTCCCGGCGAGCGCCTCGCCGAGTCGCAGCCGTATCCGGTCAAGCCGCCGCCGTTCACGCGGCAAGGCCTCACCGAAGCGATGCTGACCGAGCGCACGCCTGAAGCGCACGCCGCGGTGCTCGACCGCTTCCGGAAATTCGGCTCGGGCATGTTCGCGCCGCCGACCGAGCGGGGCATCATCGTCTTCCCGGGCTTCGACGGCGGCGCGGAGTGGGGCGGCGTCGCATTCGATCCGGAGAGCGCGCTGCTCTACGTCAACGCCAACGAGATGCCGTGGATCGTGCGGCTGATCCCGAACAACGACACGTCGCTCTACAACGTCAACTGCGCGACGTGCCATCGCGAGGATCGCAAGGGCTCGCCGGCGGCGCCGTCGCTCGAGCACATCGGCCAGCGGCGGACGCGCGACGAGATCGCGACGGTGATTCGCGAGGGCACCGGCCGCATGCCGGGCTTCCCCGACATGGGCGGACGCAACATCGCGGACCTCGTCGATTTCCTGCTCACCGGCAAAGACAAAGGCGCCGATCCGAAGGTCACCGGCGATCCGAGCTGGCTGAAGTACCGGATCGACGGCGAAACGCTGTTCCGCGATCCCGACGGCTATCCGCCGATCACGCCGCCGTGGGGCACGCTCAACGCGATCGATCTCAACGGCGGCACGATCACATGGCAGATTCCGTTCGGTGAATATCCCGAGCTCGTCGCGAAGGGGATCAGGAACACCGGGAGCGACAACTACGGCGGACCGGTCGTCACCGCGGGAGGCCTCGTGTTCATCGGCGCCACGAACTTCGACCGCAAGTTCCACGCCTATGACAAAGCGACCGGCTCATTGCTCTGGGAATCGACGCTGCCGGCGGCGGGCAACGCGACGCCGTCGACCTACACGGTCGACGGCCGGCAGTACGTGGCGATCGTCTGCGGCGGCGGAAAGAACGGTGCGCCGTCCGGCAGCGCGATCGTCGCCTTCGCGCTACCGTGACGCGAGGTAGCGCTTGCGCGCGCGGACGGTGAGTACTTCGTTCGATGCCTTCACCGTGATCTCGTGCATCTTGTTGTCGAGCTTTTCGGGCGCGAAGCCGAGCGCATACTGATGATGGAGCTCGTCGGCGACGCGCGCGAAGGTTGTCGCGAGCGTGGCCGGCGTCTTCAGCTCGAAATAGCCGCCGCCGGTCGCCGCGGCAATCTTGGGCAGCCCCTCGTCCGGTCCCTCGAGCTCCTGCTGACGGCCGCTGATGCCGCCGAGCCCGCGGCCACCGAGGCCGGCAATCGCGCCCGGCCCCATCGCCCCGCGCCCGTTCCGGTCGCCTTTCTGACCGGGCATCCCGTTGTCGCCGGCAAGACCAATCGCGTAGACCATGATGTCGTGTTCTTCGGCGCGCTTGGTGACGTCTTTCAGCGACTTGTTGCGGCTGGCGAAGTTCAGCGGCCGATCGACGCCGTCGGTGAACACCAGCACGACGCGCCGCCCCTGTTCGAGCAGCAGCTTGTCCATCGCCCGATCGACGGCGTTCCACAGCGGGGTCGGCCCGGGCTCCTGCAGATCCTGGCGGATGATCCGCAGCAGCTTGTCACGATCCGACGAGAACTCGTCCGGATCGATCCTGATCTCGTTCGCGAAGCTGCCGATCCGCGCCTTGTCGTTCGGACCCATCGAGCGCACGAACGCCTCGGCCCCCTGGGCCTCGAGGTCGAAGTTCGGCTTCATGCTGCTGCTGCGGTCGAGCAACATGACCAGCGTGATTGGCTGGACGTCGTTCGAGAACAGCGTGAGCGCCTGCCGCTTGCCGTTGTCGTCGACCATGAAGTCGTCGCGCGTCAGGTCGGTGACCAGGCGGCCGCGCCCGTCGGTGACCGTCGCATAGACCGCGACCGTCTTCGTCGACGTCGAGAACGAGGGCGGCTGCGACTGCGCCGCGCCGGTCACGACTCCGAGGGCCAGGGCGACCGTGGCTATCCGTAAGACCATACGAATCATGACGCTCCGTCAGGCGCCGGCGTCTCCATACTATCTGGGCCGTGCCCTGGCTGCGATGACAATTGTGTGACGCGCGGATTCAAACCGGCGGCGGCACGAACACGTCTATCCTTAATACATGCGCTGGTTCGCAGCCACGGTTGTGCTGTCCCTGCTCGCTGCGCCCCGGCAGGCGCAGAAGCCGCTGCCCGACCAGCAGGTCTTCCTCGAGGAAACCCGCAAACACCTCGACACTGATGCCGACCGGCAGACCGGGTACATGTACACGGAGACCCGCCGCATGCAGAAGCTCGACAAGTCGGGCCATGCGAGCGGCGAGTCAATCAAGATTCTCGAAAGCTATCCAGGGCTGCCCGGCGAAGAGCGCTGGGAGCGTGTGCTGTCCGAGGATGGCCGCGCGGTTCCGCCGCCGGAGCTCGAGCGGCGCGACCGCGAGCGTCAGAAGCACGTCGAGGAGTACGCGCGCAAGCTCGAGAAGGAACCGGCGCAAACGAAGGCGAAGGAAGAGCGTGAGCGCGAGCGCCGGCGTCGCGAGCTCTCGGAGAGCATCGACGACATCCCTCGCGTCTACGACGTGCGGATGGTCGGCCGCGAAGTCATCGACGGGCACGACGCGATCGTGATCGCGCTGACGCCGCGCCCGGACGCGAAGCCGCGCACGCGAAACGGCGACATCATGCGCAAATTCAACGCGCGCGCCTGGATCAGCGAGTCGGAGTACCAGCTGATCCGCCTCGACGTCGAAGCGATCGACACCGTGTCGTTCGGCCTGGGCATGCTGGCGCGCGTGCACAAGGGATCGCGCGCGTCGTTCCAGCGGCGGAAAGTCAACGACGAATCGTGGCTGCCGGCGCTCGCCACCTATTCGTTCAGCGTCCGCGTCGGCCTCGTCGCCGTCATGCGGAGAGGCGGCAGCGTCGAGTTCTCGAACTACAAGAAGTTCGGCGTCGACTCCTCGTATCGCATCGCCACGCCTGACGGCAAATGACGGCCGCGCTGCCCGTGCTCGGCGGCCTGCTGATCGCGGCGCTCGGCGACCTCACGGTCCCCTCAGATCGATTGCCTCAGGGTTGTGCGCTCTCGCCGTCGGCTTCGGTTCGTGAGAGCGCGAATCGCGTGCGCGGCGGTCTCTGGGCCGGTCTTCCGATCCGCAGCAACCCCTCGACGTCATCAGAGCCGTCGGTGATCGCCGCCATCCGCGTCCGGATCACCGGGCCGCTCGTGACCCGCGATCCGCCTGCGTTGTCGGAACACGGGTTGGCGCGGTTTCAACTGCAGCTGGCCGACGGCATCGACGAAGCCTACGCCGCGGTCTATCTCGAGTTCGAGACGCAGGAGCTCGTCACCCTGTACGGGCTCCGCTTCGCGGAGGCCAGCGCTGCCGACGAGTTCTGGAACAACACCGCCGCCAGAACGCGAAAGAGTCCGCGGGTGACGGGGGTTTTGCTGGGTCCGATTGTCGCCTTCGGCATCGGCTCGCCAGGCAACGCGTGCCTCACGGCGGTGGCGTCGCACCTGACGTCGCTGCAGCAGTAACTCCCGACGAAGGCACGAAGCCACGAAGACAAACGCTGAAACCGCGGAGCACGCGGAGTCCGCAGAGACGACGTGCGAGCGGGCCCGCGACGCGGGCCTTGCTGACGAAAACGGCCGGTGCACATGCAACGGACGCTTTCGAAGATGTCGCATGTGCGACGGCCGTTTTCGTCGGCATGACGGCTGGCTTCGCCAGCCGCGACGCGGCCGGCCCGCGAAGCGGGCGACGCGAACGGAAAAGCCAGCGGAAACGCAAGCACGTCCCGGTCCCGCGGCTTGTGTTTGCGCCGGCTTTTTCGTTCACGACACGGCTGGCGAAGCCAGCCGTCGGCCGCGTCTCCGCTCCGCGGTCTCAGCGCTCTCTGCGGTTCCCGCGTTCGGGGTCACCGTCGCAGCGTGATAGCTACTTGAGAGGCGGGCACACGTCGCCGAGCACGCCGGCGCCGCCGCAGTAGCTGACGTCCTGGAGCTGCACGAGGATGCCGTCGGGATCGGTGAAGTAGAGCTCCGGCGTGCCTTCCTTCGCGCCGCCGCGATTCTCCATGCGCATGCTGATGTAATGGCGCATCGGTCCCGCCGCGCCGGTCTGGCTCTCGCGCGGCTTGATGCCGTAGCTCTCGAGCGTCTTCAGAATCCGATCGGCGTCGAACTGCTCGAGGTTCATGCAGAAATGGTTGATGCTCGCGGCGCGCGGCGGTGAGCTGGCGCCGCCGCGGCCGCCCGCGCCGCGGCCGGTGAGCATCAGGAACTCCACCGTCGGGCCGATCGCGAGCGTCGGCGCGGTCGGTCCCTGGTACGAGCGGAACGGCATGCCGAAGATCTGCTGATAGAACGCGTTCGAGCGCGGCGCGTCGGTCGAGAACACGGTGCAATGGCTGTACGCCTTCAGCGCCAGCAGGCCTTTCTGCGGCGACGGCTCGACCGCGCGGCACGCGTTGCCGAGCGGGCCGGCGCCGCCGCAGTAGCTCTTGTCCTGCAGCTGCATGTCGATGCCGTCGGGATCGCCGAGGTGCATCTCGGGCGTTCCCTCCCTGGCGCCGCCCTCGTCCGGACCGCGCCGCGTCACCTGGACCTTCATCGCCCCGCGCTGATCGCTCTTCGTGACGCCGTGATCGGCGAGCACCTTCAGGACGCGGGTCACATCGAACCCCTCGACGCCGACGCACATGTGATCGATGCCCGGCGAGGCGCCGGCGCCCGACAGATTCAGAAACTGCGGGCCTGCACCGATCCGCAGCTGCACGCTCGTCGCGCCCTGACGCGACTGAATCGGCATGCCGAAGAGGCCCTGGTAGAACTCGGTCGAGCGCTTCAGATCGCTCACGTTGAGCGAGACGTGGTTGAAAGACGCGATCCGGATCCGCCCGGCGGGGTACTGCGCGAACGCCTTCGGCGCCAGCGCGAGCGCGGGCAGTGACATCAGGAAGCGGCGGCGGTCAACAGGTGACATAGTGCCGCCTACCTTACCAGACCCGGCTGCAAGGAATTAAGAATTTGGAATGTGGAATGTGGAATGTGGAATTCGGAATTTGTGACGGTCCGGCTCGAGCGACACGAGCGGCAGCATGACAGCGCGTGACACGCATTCCAAATTCCACATTCCGAATTCC
>DATFWL010000300.1:0-8490 GCA_035259385.1 Vicinamibacterales bacterium
ACGAGGAGTTCGATTCCCCCTTGATGCGCCGCGTGCGCAGCGAGGCGTATGGAGAGGACATCGGTCAGCACTCGTGGGGCACCGCGCGAGAGCTCCGCGCCGACATCGACCGGCTCCGGCTGGCACCAACGCACCATTTTCTCGATCTCGGTTGCGGACCCGGTGGTCCACTGACCTTTGTCCTGGCTTCAATCGGGTGTCTGGGAACGGGGCTGGATGTGAGCGCTGCGGCTGTCGACGCTGGTCGCCGTCGCGCGGCTTCACTCAGCGTGGATCGTCTGGCGACGTTCCACCAAGCGGACTTGAACCAGGCGCTCCCTCTTGAAAGCGGATCCTTTGATGCCGCGATGGCGTTCGACGTAGTCCTCCACGTCCGCGATCGCGCGGCTCTCTTTCGGGAGGTCGCACGCGTTCTGACGCCTGCGGGAAGATTCCTGTTCACCGATGCCAGCGTCGTCAGCGGGGCAATCTCCAACGAGGAGATCGCGTCGAGGAGCGTGTACGGGTACGCGCAGTTTGTCGCGCCGGGCTTCAACGAGCGGGCCCTCGAAGATGCGGGATTTCGACTGCTCGAGACGGAAGACAGAACGGACAGCCTGCTGGCGAATGCCACGGGGCGACTCACGGCCAGGCTCGCACATCGATCAGACTTGGAGCGGGTCGAGAGTGTGGCCGTGTTCGAGCGCCAGCAGCGTTATCTGTCGACCGTCATCGCGCTCGGTCGGCGGCGTTCCGTGTTGCGAATGATGTATCTGGCCGCGGTGCATGCCACATAAGGAAGACGCGGCGCCGCGATGAGGAAACAGGTGCGTGGGCGGCCGACGTCAACGAATCGCGGTGTACCAGGAGCTCAGCGTGCCAAGGCTGGTCAATGGCTCTGATCCGACGGCATAACTCACCGAATTTCCACGAATCACGAGCGCCGAGTCGCTGCTCGCATAGTGCCGAGTGAACGTCCCGTTGCTTTCCTCAGTTGGCGTATCTGCCGGGGCAAAGAGGCGTCGATGCGTCGATTCGAGGTAATCGAACACCTGATCGGCCACCCTCGGGGCGGGCGTACCGCCGTACCAGAGCGAAACCACATTCGCTGCGGGCTTGCCCATAAACGAGTAGTCAGTGGCGAGAAACGTCGCCCCTGGTGAATTTACCAGATTGGTCGCGGGTATCTCCCAGAGAAACAGTCCCGCGAGCCAACTGCCGCTCCGGATCTTGAAGCTTGCAAAGAGGACGTCGTAGAGCAGCGCCTGCAGCGCGTCGTTCTGGTTGGTGCCGGCCGGCGCGGTGGCGCCAGGGTTGATCGCGGCGCCGTCCGCACTCACGTAGCCGGTATCGGTAATCAAGATCGGTTTCTTCGTGAGCGCGCTGTACTGCTGGAGAATGCCGATGACATCGGTTCCGGTGAACGAGTTGCGCCTCCAGTTGCGCTCGAGCTCGTCGCGTGGCGGATTCGCGGCAGCCGACAATTGCGGGTAGATGCTGACACCGAGATAGTCGAGCTGATCCCAGAATGAAACGCTCGTCTCCAGATTCGCCAGGGTCGCGGCGCTGCGAAGTGCCTGGAATGCGCCATAGGTCACAGGTCCGCTGTACACACTGCGAACGGCGTTGATCGCGTCCAGCCAGTTGCTGCGGTACTTCGGTCCGCCCCAGTCGCCCATCTCCGATCCCAGACTCAGCATCTCGGCTCCCTGATCGCGCGCGAGCGTTGCGTAGGTAACCAGCAAGGCCGTGAACTGGCGAAAGAACGTCGTCGCGTCGCCTGGAGGCGGGATGCTTCCAATCGCCTGATTCTGCGGTGTCTCGAGCGTGAGCCGGAGCAAAACCTTCAATCCGCGTTGCCTGGCTCTGGCCACCGCCGTCGCGAGACCGCTGAAGTCGGTCTGCGTAGGAAAGTCTCTGATCTGATTCGACGCCGGATCGTACATGTGGAGCGTCGTAATGCAGATCCAATTGGCGCCGGTCGAGCGAATGAAGTCGAGCGTCTGGCCCTGCGTGTTGTCGGCAAACGCTCCCGGCTTGAAGCTGAAATACGAAATGCCTCGGATTGGGACGCCGAGTGGCGCGCCTGGCTCGGGGACCCCGAACAGGCTGGTTCTCTGAGGGAAGACGACGGAGGATTGCCATCCGATCAGCAGCGCGGTCAGGCACGCGCGAAGCATCGTCCGTCTCATTGGGGTTCCCTCACTGTTTCGTGAGCGAGATGTGCCCGTCCGTGAACGCTTCGTTGCAGGTGGTGGTCCCGCTGTAAGACCCGGTCATCGCGTTTGCCGCGATCGAGGCGCTCCCCTTGATCGTGGCGCTGCAGTCAGGCAGCGCCGAGATGCCGCCCGCGCGGATCTCCATCGTCCAGGTCAGATCGCTGCCGGAAATCGTGCCGGTCACGGCGGCGGTGAATGTCACGGCGCCGCTGGCAGTCGACGCGCTCGCCTGCCCAGTCACGCTGCTGCCAGTCTGCGAGAGCGACCATTGCATGCGTCCCGATCCTGAGGAGTCGGACACATCGCCCGACCAGATCCCGATGATCGAGATCGGAGAAGGTTGAGTGGGTGCCGGCGTCGGCGTCGATGTTCCGGACCCGCATCCGGCGAACAGCATCAGGCCGAGTGCCGCTGGCGCAACATGCCATCGACAGTTGCCGTGACTTGCACGGCCCGTTCGATCGTTTCTGTCACAGTCGGGCTCTCGTGTCACCGCTTCGCCGCTATTCCGCCATGTCCTGCCGCAAGGCAAGACTCGGCTGAAAGGAGTCACCGACATTCTGATTGGAGCTGAGTGCGCGGAGGCTAACACATGAGCTGGCGGACAATCAACGACAAAAATGTCCGTCGGCGCGAGCTGTCAACGATCGTCTGGCGGCTGGACACATCAACGACCCGATACGGCGGCGTCTCACGCCCCGGGGTGTGTCCGTCGATGGAACTCTGGCCGAGTTCCTACGTCGTACAGACCGTGAAACACCGCGAGCCCAGGAGCGTGGGCCATGAACGACACCTTTCCGTGGGACGATCTCCTTGATCACATCGAACGCGGCAAGGTCGTGCCCGTCATCGGACACGAGCTGATCCACGCTGAATACGAAGGCCGGCGCGTTTCGCTCCAGCGCGTCATCGCCGAGCGCCTCGCGGAGCGCGAGAAGCTCTCGGTCGAATGGACGCCCCACTTCGAGCTGAACGACGCCGTCTGCGCATACCTCGCCAACCCGCGCGCCAGACTGGTTGGTCTCTACGACCGCGTCGCATCCCTCGCGAGCTCCCTGTCACCGCCGTTCCCCATTCCCGCTGGACTCACCCGCCTTGCCGAGATCGGTCCCCTCGATCTGTTCGTGACGCTGACGTTCGATTCGCTGATGGCGCGCGCGCTCGATCGCGTCCGCTTCGGCGGCGACGGCGTCACCAGGGAAATCGAGTTCTCGATCAACCAGTCCACCGCGAAGCAAGCCGAAGCGCACCAGGTGCGCCCCGGCGACGCGCCGGTGGTGTTCAGCCTGTTCGGCAGGGCCGCGGGACAGTCGGATTTCGCGATCCACGACGAGGACGCGCTCGAGTTCATCCATCGGTTCGTCAGCGGCGACGTCGCGCCGCCCGAGTGGCTGCTGTCGGAGCTGCGGAACCGGCACCCCCTGATCCTCGGCGTGCACCTGCCGGACTGGCTCGAGCGGTTCATGCTGCGCGCCGCCACGCGCGACAGGCTCCGGCTCGCACAGAAGGTGTACTACATCGCGGGAGACAACGTCTCGTCCGGGACCTTCACCCAGTTCCTGCACCGGTTCGGGCGTGAAACGACGATCGCCGCCTATGAAGATCCTGCGGACGCGTTCGTCGAAGCGCTGCACGACCGATGGACGGCGCGGCATCCGAACACTGGCGCGAAACCGCTTCGCCCGCCGGAGCCTCGCGGCAGCATCTTCATCAGCTACGGCCGCGAGAACCTCGACGCCGTGGTACGGCTGCACGACGCGATCGGGGCGCTCGGCGGCGATGCGTGGTTCGATCGCGCCGAGCTCTACCCGGGCGATCGATGGGAACAGACGATCCTTCCGCAAATCCGCCGGGACGCCCGCCTCTTCGTGCCCGTGATCTCCGAGGGCACCGCGCACCGCGGGGAAGCGTACGTCTTTCGCGAGTGGCGGGAGGCGCTCGAGCGGGCGAAGAAGATCGTCGGCCGCCGCTTCATCGTCCCGATCGTCGTCGACTCGGACTACCACGGTGACGTCGGTCGGTACGGGAGCCTGCTCGACGAATTCCCCGGACTGCACGAGCTGCACTTCGGTCGCGCGCCCTGCGGCGAGCCGGATCCGGACCTGCGCCAGGCGCTCGTCAGCGAGATTCGAGCGATGCGGCGCGAGGAAGCGCAATGATCGTCCTGGCCTCGCCTCCGCACGCTGCGACCGAGAGCCTGCTGGATCTCGAAAACCCCTGGCCGGGGCTTGCCTCGTACGATGAAACATCCCATCGCTTCTTCAGCGGACGGGCCGCCGAAGCCGACGAGCTGCTGCGCCGCATCGTCGACGAGCCGGTCACCGTGCTGTTCGGAAAATCAGGCCTCGGCAAGACGTCGCTGCTCAACGCAGGCGTGTTTCCGCGATTGCGACGCCACGACCTGCTTCCGGTCGTCGTACGGCTGCAGGTGCGCGAGACCGCCGGGCCGTTCATCGATCAGGTCAAGCAGCGCCTGCTGGAGGAGCTGCAGGCGCATGGCATCGAGCGCGCCGAGACAAGCGGCCCCGAACCGCTGTGGGATTACCTGCACGGAATCGAACGCGAATTCTGGAGCCGCCAGAATCGCCTCGTGCGTCCGGTGTTCGTCCTCGATCAGTTCGAGGAGCTCTTCACCCTCGGTCGGGCGGCGGCGGCGCCGGTCGACGCGTTCCGCGAAGACCTGGCGGATCTCGCCGAGAACCGCATCCCGGCGGCTCTGGCGCGCCGTCACGCGGACGCGCTCGCGAGCGACCTGGGCCTGGACCCGAGGGCGATGCCGTACAAGATCGTCATCTCGCTACGCGAGGACTTCCTTGCCGATCTGGAGGGCTGGCGCGCGATGATGCCGTCGCTGCGGCGCAACCGTATGCGCCTGCTGCCGATGCGGCCCGACCAGGCGCTCGAGGCCGTTTGGAACGAGCGGACGGCTCACCTCGTGCCCGAGCCGGTGGCCCGTGCGATCGTGGCGTTCCTCTCGTCGCGCGGCTCGAACGACGGGGCTGTCGAGGCGCGCGAGGGGACGCCGGCCGTCGAGCCGGCGCTCCTCAGCCTGTTCTGCAGCGGGGTGAACGAACAGCGCAAGCGCGCGGAACAGGCGTGCTTCGATTCGGAGCTGGTCGAGCGTGCGAAGGGAACGATCGTCAAGGACTTCTATCTCACGAGCCTTGCGGACCAGCGGGAGCGCGTGCGCCGCTTCATCGAAGACGACCTCGTCACCGAGTCGGGCTATCGCAACAGCTACTCGATAACGGACGCGGCGCAGCGGGGCGCGATCACGACGCCGGAGCTCGACACGCTCGTCAACCGCCATCTCCTCAGGCGCGAACATCACCTCGGCGCCGACCGTGTGGAACTGACCCACGATCTGCTCACCACGGCAGTCGTGGAAGAGCGCGATCTGCGCCGCCGCATGGAGCACGCGGTTCGGGAGCGGAGGCAGCGGCTGAAGTTCGGCAGTGTCGCGGCCGGCTTTGCGCTGATCGCGGTCGTGTTCGGCGCGCTGGCGGTCAACGCATTCCTCGCGCGCGAGGTCGCCGAACAATCGCGAATGCAGGCCGATGGGTTCGCCGAGAAGGCGTTTCAAGAGCGGAAGGCGGCAAACGCTGCGCGGGATGCGGCCAGGGAGGCCCTCGGTGGCCGGGAGAGCGCGGCGACGTTTGCCGCGGAGCAAGCCGACGTCGCGTTGCAGGAACGAAACAGCGCCGACGCCGAGCGCAACCGCGCGCGGTCGCGCGAGCTCGCCGCTCATGCCCAAACGACGATGAATGAGGACCCTGAGCTGGCGATCGCCCTCGGGCTCAGGGGCATGCAGTACGCCGATACGGCGGACGCGCGATCGGCGCTCATCGAGGCGTCTCGATACGCGTGGCCGTACGCCGATCTCAGCCCGAGTGACGTCGGGGGAAATCCACGAGTGGTCGCGCTCAGCGCAGACGGTTCGCGACTCGTGGTTCTTGCCGGCGCCAACGCGATTTCCGTCTGGGACGTGACGCTTCGACAGCCGTCGAGACTGTGGCCCAAAGACACGACATCCACCGCTGAAACGGCGAAGGCAGCCGACCCAGCGGCCTCCGTGGCATTCAGCCCTGACTCGAAAGTGATTGCGGTCGGCCGCAGCACGGCCGTCGACCTGCTCGACGCAACCACGGGGGCCCCCGTGTCGTCGCTTCTGCAGCTGTCGAACAACGTCGCGAACAGACGCATCGTGTTCAGTCCCGACGGCCGGTGGCTCGCCTCCAGCCAGGCAAACCCGACGGAGCTGCTGCTCGTGGAGTACGCGACCCCCGGGGCGCAGCCGGTGACGATCGTCGCGCCTCCGAGCCACGACATCGGAGGATTTGCGGTGCTTCGTGACGGAAAGGCGATCGTGACGGTCGGCGGTCGTCCGTTGGACGCGTACCTGTTCGAACGTGACAAGGGCTGGGCGGCGAGGAAGCTCGATGTGACGCCGTGCTTCGCACGGGCGTCGGTGTCGCCCGGTGCAGAGTACGTGTCCGCAACGTGGCGCATGAACGCGTGCAGCACGGCGATCGACGGTCGCCAACCGTCGATCCCCACGGATTCGGAGGACGGGGTCGCAGACGACATCGTCTGGAGTCCGGGCGGTGTCGGTTTTGTGGAGTTCCTCCGAACGTCGCAGAAGACCTTCGATCTCGTCGTCGGAAGACAAAACCAATCGGGACCACTGGCGAGCCGCATCAAAGGCACGCATCCGATCACGGCGAGCGAGAAATCGCGGTTCGTGTCCACGAGCGAAGCGGGTACGCGGGCGGCGTTGATTGACCTCGACGAGGATCACAAGCGCGTTCGCATCTACTCCCTGGCGAGCTATAAGCCGTTCCTGTCGCGATTCGAAGGCGCCTTCACCGTATCGCCCGATGGCCGCTGGATTGCCTTCGCCAGACCGGAAGCTGTAAATGGAGGACAGAGGGCCGCTATCGATGTCCTTCCGCTCGAGAAGGCGTTCACGCGGAATCGCGCCTTCTACGGCGGCGCGTCCATATCAGTCGAGCGTCTGCCCCGGCAGCTGCACGCATCTTCGGACTCGCTCGTGGCCGTGTTCGACGGGGCCGCTCCTCAGACGGCCGTCTTCGACGTCCGGACGCACGAGCCGCGCTACGAACCGTTGAGCGGCATCTGGCAGCCGCTGGACGCGGCGGGCGAGATGCTGCTGTTCAATCAGCGCGGAGCGGCCCCCCGCATCGTCAGGACCCGAGACGCCGTGCCGATCGCGGGGTTGGAGTCGTCGGCGGCCGACATGCTCCTGGGAGTGAGGGCTTCCCCCGCGGGTAGAGCGCTCGCCGTGATCCGTCGCAGCGCGCCGAGGACGGCCACGATGAATGTCACGATCTATTCGATTCGCGGTACCAAGGCCGTTCTCGCCGGCCAGGTCACCAACCTGTCGCCGCCGCTTGGCCAGTTTCTGGTCGCCGAGGACGCGCGAAGCTTCACCGCCGGCGGAAAGGTGTGGCGCGTCACGAAGGGAGTATCCGTCGCGCAGCCGGCTGTGGCGGGCACGCGGCCTCTGACGCTCGCGGGGTTCGCGGGTGGTTTCGACATGCGGTCCGTCATCGCCACCTCGCCCAACGTCCACTTCAGCTTCAGCGCCGACCAACGCTGGCTGGCCGCGTGGGACGAGGGCGCCCTGAGGGTGTTCGAATCTTCCCGCGCCGAGCCCGTCTTCCGCCTTGACATGCCCGTGAACGACGTCGCGTTCGCCGCTGGGATTCTTCACGTGCGACTGTCGAACAGGGCGTCGATGCTCATCCCGCTCGACTGGCCGGTCATGGAACGGTTCCTGAAATGGCTGACGCCGCGAACGCTCACCGCTCAGGAGGAGTGCGTCTACGGGCTCCGGGACAAGAGCTGCTGGACGGCCGCCCCGGGTTACGGAGCGTCGAGTGCGGGTGCGGCTGCACCGAAGCCGCCGCGATCCGGGTTGAATCGTTGAGATAACGTCCGCCTGCGCCGATCGATCGATCAGCGATGCTGCGGGTTGGCGGCGATCGCCCGACGGATCGCGCCGATCGCGATGCCCTCGTTTGCGTCGTACACGCCGGGCTTGCCGTCGAGGCGATTCATCTTCTCGCGGCCCGCATGGTGCAGCGCCACGACCGACCAGCCGCTCTCGTCGAACACCGGGCTTCCGGAGCTGCCCGGCGCGGTCGGCGTGCGATAGTGCAGGTAGCGCTCGTTCGAGGCGATCATCTCGTTGTCGCGCAGCGAGAGCTGCAGATCGCCGCTGGCCGGATACCCGATGACGTACAGCCGCGGCGCGCGTTGCGGCGGCTCC
>DATFWL010000301.1:0-23421 GCA_035259385.1 Vicinamibacterales bacterium
GATGTCTTCCTTGCCCGCCAATAGGCCCGCGTAGTTGCGCGGCGGCACCGGCAGTGCCAGGATGCGCTGGTCGATGTCCTCCAGATCGATGCGCACCTTCACCGGCTCCTTGGCCTTGTCCTTGTCCTTCTCGTCCTTCGCCTTGTCTTTTTCCTTGTCTTTCTCCTCATCGCTCTCGGGCACCAAGGGCGACGGCTCATCCTTGCTCAGGACAACGACATAGACGCTGCGCGTGACGGGCCGCTTGAGGGAGCCCATCTCGGCACCAAGACTTGGGCCAACGTCGGTACTGGCCGCGAAGTAGAGGTACTTGCCACTCTTGTCGAATACCGGATAACGGGCATCGCTCATGCCGTCGGTGAGCTGGTGGCTCTTGCCGGTCTCCAGCGAATAGAGGCAGACGGCATACTGGTAGTTCTTGAGTTGCTTGACGTAGGCCAGCCACCGGCTGTCGGGCGACCAGAAGATCGAGCCGCTCGCAGCGCCCTCCGTTCCCGCAAGTGGGCGTGCGTCCAACTCGTCGAGGGCGCGCACGTACACGCGCACTTCGCCGTCGGACCCGCGGCCCAGATACGCCAGGCGGCGTCCATCCGGAGAGAGCTGCATGTTCAAATCGGGAGCCGCGCCGGTCGGCAAGGCCATGTGCAGGCGCGACACTGCAGGCGTCGTCAACGGCGGCTCGCGAAAGTGCAGGTAGGCGAGCACTGACGCGGCGGCGATCGCGATGACGGCCGCCGCCGTCACGCCTCCAGTGATCCATCGACTCCCGGGCGCTGAAGCGACGGCAGCCGATCTCTCATCGAGCAGCGTCCAGACGTCGCCGATGTCGCGCAGCCGGCGACGTGGATCTTTCTCCAGGCAGTGCCGGAGCAGACGACGTGACGCCGTCGGGACATCTGTCCAGTCGGGCTCTTTGCTCACCACGGCCGCGATCGTGTCGGTGACGTCCTCGCCCTCGAACGGCCGGCGCCCCGTGACCATCTCGAACACGATGCATCCGAACGCCCAGATATCTGCGCGCTTGTCGACCGGTTTCCCCTTTGCCTGCTCCGGCGACATGTAGGCCGCCGTACCGAGAATCACACCATGCATCGTCGCCGCGGGCGATGTGATCGCCGCGGTCGTACCGGCGGCCCCGATCGCACTCGCCGCACTCGGTTTGGCGAGCCCGAAGTCGAGCACCTTGACCGTCCCATCCGGCCGGACCCTGATATTCGCGGGCTTGAGATCGCGATGGATGATCCCGGTGTCGTGCGCGGCTTCGAGCGCCTCGGCGATCTGTCGCGCGATTGGGAGCGCCTCGTCCAGGGTCATCGGGCCACGCGTGATCCGCGCGACGAGATCTTCGCCTTCGACCAGCTCCATGACGATCGCCGAGCCGGAGGACGATTGTTCCAGCCCGTAGATCTGCGCGATGTGCGCGTGGTTCAAGGCCGCGAGCGTCTTCGCCTCGCGCTCGAACCGCGTCAGGCGATCGACATCGTGGGCGAACGACTCGGGAAGCGTCTTCAGCGCGACGTCACGATCGAGTTTCGTGTCCCGGGCGCGAAACACCTCGCCCATGCCGCCGGCACCGAGCGGGGCAACGATCTCATAGGGGCCGAGGCGCGTGCCGGGGCGGAGGTTCATCGGCGGTCGCGTGTAATGTTAATTGAGCCGGCGACCGTTGGGGCGTCAAACACCTGCTCGTGGCGGCGACTGGCTTTGTGATCGCGAACGCCCTCCGGCGCAGCTGCGACTCGCGTTCGTCGGCTACGATGCCGGCATTTTGCGTCGGCGCTTCGCTGGAAGGCGTGAAGGGAACGGTAGTAGGCTCTGGGCGACGAGAAGAACGAGCAGAGAGGTGACACGTGCTCAACCGGATTGCAGACGGGCGAACCGATCTCGTTTTTGACTACCTGTCGCAAGGCCATGCGGCGACTTCCGCGGACAGCGGTGGAGTGGCGCTCATCCAGTGGTGCGCCTACTATGGAGACGTGAGCGCCATCCGATTCCTGTTGTCGCGCGGCGAATCACTTGCTGCACTCGGCGAGAACCTCGATCTCGGTGGCGCCGCGTTTCACGGCCACTGGCAGCTCTGCCAGTTCCTCATCGAAAACGGTGCCGACGTGAATCACGGTGGCGCCACCGGGGAAACCCCGCTCCACAACGCGCTGTGCAAGGCGAACCGTCCCGTCTATGACGAAGTCGTCAAAGTGCTGCTGGCGAGTGGTGCGAACCCGAACGCGGTGACGAAAGCGGGAACGGACACGGACTGCTTCATGCGGGATTGTCGCAACAAGGGCGAGACGCCATTGCACCGTGCCGCGGCTTTTGGCAGCGAACAGGTGATCGATTTGCTCCTGGATACGGGCGCTCATCGTGAGGCCAAGGACGAGAACGGTGATTCACCGCTGACATGGGCAAGCTGGCATCTGCGCCCGGATGCGATTCTCAGGAGGCTCTGCTACGACGGCTTTTCGATCCACCCCGAGCGGCGGTCGTCCTATGACCACGGCGTGGGCTGGGAGATCATGGGTGCGACGAAAGCGCACGTGTAGCACGAACGACCGCACCAGCGTGAGCGCCCGCGCTCGCTCAGCTTCCGGAACCGCGCCTCATGGCGCAGATTGTGGAAGAGCAGCCGAAGACGTAGAGATCCGCAAGCCGCTCCGTGTCGCACTTCGACGTCGATTCCGGTACGAGGCAGACACATGAGGAGCCGACGGGAAGGGTGGTGAATCGAAGTCTGACGCGCCTCGCGATGACGAGCGCGGCGATCATGCTGGCGCACCAGCTGGCCGCGAAAGCGTTCCGCGACGCCGCGTTCCTCGGTGCCTGGCCGGCTGCCGCTCTCCCGCTCATGACGATCGCGACCGCTGCGCTGACCGGCGCGGTCGTCCCCCTCTTCTCCGGGCTCCTCGCTCGCTTCCCATCAGTAACAGTCGTCACGCTCGGCTTTGCCGCGAGCGCCGCGGGCCACGTGGCCGAGTGGACATTCTTCGATGGCGGGCGGGCTATTACGGTCATCGTCTACCTGCACCTCGCGGCGGTGGGCGCCGTGCTGCTCTCGGGCTTCTGGGCGATTGTGGCGGAGCGGTACGACCCCGAAGGGGCGCGGGCCTCTTACGGCCGCATCGCCGCGGCCGGCACGGCAGGCGGCATCGCCGGCAGCTTCGCCGCCGAGCGCCTCGCCAGCCATGTCGGACCCGAGGCGGTGCTCGTGCTGCTCGCGATCCTTCACGCGCTCTGTGCGGCCGGCGTGGTCGCGATGCGGCGCGCACCGGCGCTGTTGCCGCGCGCGCAGTCCGACGACGGATCCGGCGTGCGCGACGCGTTTCGCAGCCCCTACCTGCGGACGATCGCCCTGTTCGTCGTGCTGACCAGCGCCGCGGCGGCGATGATCGACTTCCTGTTCAAGTCGAACGTCCGCGCGGCGTTCGGCCCGGGCGCCGACCTCTTGCGTTTCTTCGCCCTTTATTACGGTGCAGTGCAGGTCGTGACGTTCGTGGCGCAGATCGCCTCCGGCCGGGCGGTACGCCACCTCGGGGTGAGCGGCACAGTGAACGCTCTGCCGGGCGGCGTCGGCATCGCGAGCATCGCTGCACTCATCGCTCCAGGATGGCCGGTCCTGACCGCGCTGCGCGGCAGCGAGACGGTCCTGCGCAATTCGCTCTTCCGCGGCGGCTACGAACTGCTGTTCGTCCCGATGGACGCCGCGACGCGGCGCCGCGTGAAAGCGATTCTCGATGTCGTGTGCGATCGCGCCGGGGAGGCCGCCGGCTCCGCGATCGTTCAATTGTTGCTGGCCGCCGGCGTGGTCTCGATCACCAGCAGCCTGCTGCAGGCGGCGGTTCTTCTCGTCATTGCCGCGTGCTGGGTCGGTCGGCGTTTCGGGGGGCTCTACATCGACCTCGTCGCAGACCAGCTCGTGAAGCATCGAGAGGCGCCGCTCGTCAGCCTGGTGTCGGAGGCCGGCTGGACGGTCGTGCGGATTCCCGCAGATGTGTCGCCAGCCCGCGCCGATACCGCGGCGGTCGGCGAACGCGAGCGGCGGCGGGCGTCGCCGCTCGACCCATCGATCGAACTGCTCGCCGATCTGCGATCGGGTGACGCCGTCCGGGTGACGTCGGCGCTTGGTCGCCGGTCGACGTTCGAGCGGATGCATGTCGCCCAGGCGATCACCTTGCTGGCGTGGGATCACGTGCTGCCCGCCGCGCGCGACGCGCTGCAGGAACTGGCGCCCGCGCATCTCGGGATGCTCGCCGACGCGATCCTGGATCCCGCGACCGATTTCGCGATCCGGCGCCGCCTGCCGCGCATCCTGGCGACGGTCGCATCGCGCCGCAGCCTCGACGGTCTGGTGAGCGCGCTCAGCGACGAGCGATTCGAGGTGCGGTATCACGTCAGCCGGGCGATCAACCGCGTCCTGGAGCGGAACGGCGAGCTCGCCGTCGATCGCGCCCGGATGATCGCGATCATCGAACGAGAGCTGGAGGTGCCGCCTCAGCTATGGCGCGGCTATCGGTTGCTCGACCGGCCCGAGATCGACGACCAATCGCATCCGAGCCTGCCGGCTGCCGCGAGCTCGCGCCAGCTCGAATACATCTTCCTGCTGCTGTCGACCATCGTCGCGCGGGCGCCGCTCGACGCCGCGGTTCGCGGCGTCCATTCGCCGAACGCCGGGGTCCGCGGCCTCGCCACCGAGTATCTCGATCAGGTGCTGCCCGCCGCGATCCTCGAACGTCTGCGGGCGCTTGCAGCTAGCCCGTCCGACGACGATGCTCCAGGGCAATTCGCCGAACGATCCACAACCAGATGATCGTCAGCACGACGTTTACGCCGGCGAACGCCGACACCGCCAACCCGGCAGCATGTCCAACCGCGACCACGCCGGCCGACGCGATGTCACCGACGCGCGTGAAGAAGGTGTCGACCGCCGCCTTGGCTTTGTATTTCGCTTCGCGGGTCGTCGGCAGGAACAGCGCCTGACGCAGGGTGTTCTGGATGGAGTAATCGGTGCTGTTCTCGAGGATCTTGCCGACGCGCACGACCGCGAGCAGCGGCGCCAGCGCGATGATCGTGTAGTTGGCCAGGGCGATCAGCGGCAGCACGAACAACGCACCGCGCACGCCGATCCAGCGGAGCACCCGCGCCGTCACGAACAGCTGCAGCAGCAGACCGACCAGGTTCACCGCCGCCGTGATCGAGCCCGAGAACGCCGTCACGAACTGCCGGCTCTGCGCGACCACCGATGCCGCCGTGCCGAAGCGCGACGCGGCTTCGGCGACGATCAGGCGATTCAAGAGGTATTGCCCGGTCGTGTTGACGACGTTCAGCAGGACGATCAGGACGGCGATCCACGTGAGGTACCGATCGTGCAGGATCAGCTCGAAGCCGCCTTGCGGTCCGAGCGGCTCCGCGGCGGCGTCGTGGACCTTGCCGGAGCCGCGGCCGGCCTCGCGCGCGTTGACGAGCAGCGTCACCCCGAGGGCGATCGTGAGCACACACGCGCCGGCGAGCATGAGCGTGTAGGGCGTGAAGTCGAGCCGCATAACGAGCGGCGCAACGGCTGCCGCGCCGACCCAGGCGCCCAACGACTGGCCGACGCCGATGAACGGAAACAGCCGCTGTCCCTGCGCTTCCGTGAAAAGGTCGTTGCCGAACTGCCAGAACAGCGACACGATGAAGTTGTTCACCAGCCCGATCCAGATGTAGAACGCGATGCCTTCGCGCAGGCCGATGATGCCGCCCGCATAGAACGCGAGAAGCGTGGCCGCGAAGAATGTCATCACGATCGCAATCAGCCTGATCCGCACCACGCGTGTGCCGAGCCAGCCGTAGAACGGCACCAGCACCGCCAGCAGCGCACCCTGCGCCGCGGCCGAATACGACGCCACCTCCGCGCCGCCCTCGGTCAGGATGAGACCGTCACGCGCCGGCTTCATCAGCGAGTAGCCAGCGAGGAGCAGGAAGACATTGACCGCCAGCAGCACGGTGGTCACCCCTTCGCCGGCCCGTACGTCTGCGAAGACCGAAAGGGCGCGCTCGAGCAGGTTCTTCGGCCGCTCGCCGATCACGGCGAAGACCGGCAACGAGGAATGCGACGCCGGCTCGGGATGGGCGACGAATGGGCGACGAGCGGAAATGGTCGGCATCATGGGCATCACGCGAGTTGTTCAGGAAGAGGTCGCTGATCCAATCGCGGCCAGCAGGCGTGTCGCGCAGATGACGGCGCGGTTGCCAGTGGCGCGTCCCCGATTCTCGGGAGGGAGAGTTTGTGCAGCTCCCACCAGGCCCGCGCCGCGTCCGACGTCCAGGCATCGGGCGGCACCGTCGCTGCCAGTCGACAGGCCAGATCGGCCGCAGAGGCGGGCCTGGCCGCAGGATTCTTGGCCAGGCACTCGATGATCACCGCGTCGAGTTCCAGAGGAATCTGGAATTCCGAGCGCGCGCTCGGTGGGACAGGCTGCTCGTTCACGTGCGCGAGGGCGGTCGCGACGGCGCTGTCGCCCGAAAAGACCGGCTGGCCGGTGAGCAGGAAGTACGCCACGCAGCCGAGCGAGTAGAGATCGGCGCGGCCGTCCGCATCGGTGCGGCCGAGCGCGACCTCGGGAGCCATGTAGGCAGGGGTTCCCGCCGTCGTTCCCTCGACGGTCAGCATCTGCCCGGCGCGGGTGTCGAGATGCTTGACCAGGCCGAAGTCGAGAACCTTGACGAAGTCGTAATCAGGGCCGAGCCGGCACATGAAGATGTTGCCCGGCTTGATGTCGCGATGCACGAGGCCGAGCGCATGCGCTTCGCCGAGCGAGTGACACACCTGCGATATCAGGTGGACTGCGCGCGCCGGCTCCATCGGTCCGAACAGCTGCACATACCGCTCGAAGCTGATGCCGTCGAGCAGTTCCATCACGTAGTAGAAGTCGCCCGCTTCGGTGACGCCAAAATCGTAGATGTCGATCGTGTGGGTGGAGCCGAGCCTCGCCGTATCTCTGGCCTCGCGCTCGAAACGAAAAGTGATGGCGTCGCGGGCGCGTTGACTCGATCCGAGCACGTCCTTGCGGATCAGCTTCAGCGCCGCCGGACGCGCGAGCAGGCGGTGGCGTGCGTACCACACTTCCCCCATGCCGCCCTCGCCGATCCGCTCAATCAGCTCGTAGCTGCCAATTTCGCGCGCGTGCTTCAGCCTGACGTTGAACCCATGCAGGACGCGCGCGACGGCATAGGCGGCCAGCGCCGACCAGTAGTCCGACAGCAAGTACGACGCAACCGTCACCGGCGTGACGATCTCCGACCCGGCGGCCGCGGCTGAAATCACGATCGCCGCTGGCCGCATCGTGGCAGCCAGAAGCGAGGAGACCAGGATCTTCATCGGGGCGTTCGGAACGGCGAGCGGGTAGACGATGATCCAGACCGATTCACTCGGAACCATCGTCAACGACGTCGTCAACTGCGGCGGCGCGCCTCCCCAGTACTCACCGGCCGCGATGCCAAAGGCGCCGGCAACCTGGAAGACCATCCCGAGATCGACCATGCGGGCCGGAGGCAGCCCGCCCCAGCGCGACAGACAGTAGACGGCGAGCCCCATCAGGATGGCGAGCATCGCGATGACATCGGATTCGTGCCATCCGGGCTCGAATGTGCCGTTCCACGTGAGGAGCGCACGACGAGCGAAGTAGCTGCACAGCACGCCCCCGGCATACAAAAGGCCGAGCCAGCCGAGACGCCACGCGCCTTCGGCCACCAGTTCCGGCGGCGGCGTCAGCGACGTACTCGCGGGCCTGTCGATGAGCTCGCAGACGCGCTTTACCGCCGCCTCGTTCCCGCGAGGGTCGTCCCGGGCGATGGCAGGTTCGATCGGATCGACCGGGGCGCCGTCCATGCCCGGCGCTGTTTGGCAAGGCGGGCGCCAGGAACGCTGCGCGGTTCCACCCACACGACGATCCGCCGATGCAAGGAGTTACGTCGGTTCGACGTGGATGGGGTGTGTGGTGTGGTGTGTGGTCACACGCAGTGTGCGCGGCCATACGCAGGGCGGCCGCCGAAGGCGTCACCGCCGCCCGCCGGTAATTGACTGCAGCACTGCGCGATCGTCGCGGCCGCATGGGCAGGCCGCGTGTGGCACCGGCCTTGAGGGGACGGCAGCAGCTGAAAGGATTCGCCCATGCGCATTTGTCGCCTTGTTCGAGCGTCAACGCTGGCCGCGACCCTCGCCTGCGCTGCGGCGCCTGCCGCGGCACAGGAGGCAGACAGCGATACGCGTCAGGCAGTCGTCGAGGCCGCGCAAGCCGAGAAGGTCAAGACGCTGCGGCCGTACGTCCAGACCTCTACGGAACGGTTGATAGACCGGCTTCAGGACATCCTCGACTACCGGACCGTGAAATGGCATCCCTTCTTCGGAAGCGCCGCGCATGGCAGCGGTCTGCCGATCGGCGTCGGCTACGTCCAGCACGTCACGCCGTTCAACTTCATCGACTATCGAGGCAGTTACAGCGTGTACGGGTACAAGCTCGCCGAAGCGGAGTTCGTCGCACCGCGGCTGTTCGAGCGCCGTGGTCAGCTCTCGATCGTGGGCGGCTGGGGGAACGCGACGCAGGTGGGCTTCTTCGGAATGGGCCCGAACAGCTCCGTCGACGACCGTGCCAACTACGGCTTCAAGAAAGGATACGGATCGGCGCTGCTGACGGTATGGCCGACGCGGCAGACGCTGATGCTGCGCGGCGGCTTCGAGGTGGCGCACTGGTCACCCGACGGCGCAAGCGGAACGTTTCCGCCGGTCGAGTCGGTGTACACGCCGGCGACGCTGCCAGGTCTCGGCGCGACGATCACCTACACGCACGCGCAGGGAACGGTCGGCTTCGACTGGCGCCCGGCTCCAGGGTATGCGCGGCGCGGCGGCTTCTACGCCGTCACCGCTCACGACTATCACGACAAGGACGACCTGTTCGGGTTCCGCGAGGTGAACTACGAGGTCGTCCAGCACGTCCCGATCCTGCGCGAAGCGTGGGTGATCTCGCTGCGCGGCCTCGCGGAAACCACCTTTACGAAGGACGGTCAGGATGTTCCGTACTTCATGCTGCCGCACCTCGGCGGCGGATCGACGCTGCGCGGCTTCGACAGCTGGCGATTTCGCGATCGCAACAAACTTCTGCTGCAAGCCGAGTGGCGGATCACGGCAAACCGCTTCATGGACACGGCGGTCTTCTATGACGCCGGCAAGGTCGCCGCGCGGGCTGCGGATCTCGGCTTCGACGGCCTGCAGCACGACTACGGATTCGGGGTGCGATTCCACACGCCGTTCATGACGCCGTTGCGGGTGGAAGTCGCCAGGAGCAACGAACAGACGCGGCTCGTCGTGTCGACCTCACCCGTCTTCTGAGGGTTGACGATCATGCGCACATCACGAATCGTCTACGCACTGCTGATCTTCGTGGCTGTCACGTCGGCGCTCGGCGCCGCCGCGACGAGCAGCCCTCGCTTCTACGCCGACGACCCGATCGCCCGCGAGTCCGACTCGCAGGATGCCTCGGTCGCGGCACGCTCCGACATGGGCGATCTCTACGAGATGGCGATCAACCTGCTCGACCATCCCGGCTACAAACCGTCAGGTCTGCGCGCGAGAGACGTGAACACCATCGACGAGGTCCCCGATTCGAGCTGGTTCACCAACCGGATTGGCGGGAGGACGCTGACGATTGACGAGATCGTCCGCGGTCCCAATGTCGGCGCGCCGCCCGATCCGTCGAAGTGGATCGTGTTCCGTCAGAAGAGCTCGGGCGTCCATCCCGGGGTGACGGCGAAGGACGCGAACGGCGAGACGTGGTTCCTCGAGTTCGATCCGGACTACTACCCGGAAGCCGCGACCGGCGCCGTGGTCATGGCGACGAAAATCTTCTGGGCGCTGGGCTACAACCAGGTCGAATCGTTCATCACGACTTTCGATCCCACGCACGTCGAGTTCGATCCCGGCGCGACGCTACGGCGTCCGAACGGCAAGCGGACACGGTTCACGGCGAGCGACCTCGACGAGCTGCTCGAACATCTCGCCCGCAGCGCCGACGGCACGTATCGTGTCGTTGCCGGACGGCTGCTGCCGGGCAAGATCATCGGCAATTTCCGCTTCGAGGGAACGCGACCTGACGACCCGAACGATCTGGTCCCTCACGAGTACCGCCGCGAGCTGCGTGCGCTGCGTGTGTTCGGCGCGTGGACGAACCTCACCGATCTCAAGTCGGGAAACACGCTCGATTCGCTGGTCACCCAAAACGGCCGAACGATCGTGAAGCACTGGCTGCAGGACGTCGGCTCGACTTTCGGCATGAACAACGACCTGCACGAATGGGACCTCGGCTGGGAGCACTTTTATCAGACGAACACGACGCTGAAGCGCCTCCTGTCGTTCGGCTTCGCCCTGAGTCCGTGGCAGACGGTTCACTACGTCGAAGGGCCATCGATTGGCAAGTTCGAAGGCGATCGCTTCGATCCGCGCACCTGGCGGCCGCAGACGCCGACCACCGCCTACATGGAGCTGCGCGATGACGATGCGTTCTGGGCGGCACAACGGGTCGGTGCCTTTACCGGCGAGATGATCCGGGCGATCGTCCAGACCGGCGAGCTCAGCGATCCGGCCGCGGAAGAGGCGCTCGCCGACATCATGATCAAGCGCCGCGACACGATCGTCAGGACCTACCTGACCGCGATCAACCCGATCGTGGCACCCCGTCTGGACGAGGACGATCAGCTCACCTTCGAGAACGCCGCCGTCAAGGCCGATGTGGCCCGCGCCCCGGACTCGTACCGCGCCTTGTGGTCCCAGTTCGACAACGCGACCGGGGCCACCCGTCCGTTGTCGGAGACGCTCAGCGCGGCGACCACGATGCGTGCGCCGGCTGGCCTGCCGAAGGGCGTAGGGACCTACGTGGAGGTGGAGATATCCGCCGAATCCAAGGACCATCCGACGTGGCAACGGCCAATCCGCGTCTACTTCCGGCGCGAAGTCGGCCGATGGAAGCTGGTCGGTCTCGAGCGGATGCCGGACAGCCCGCAGCAGAACCAGAAGGGCTGACCGGATCGAGCAGACCGGACCCTGATGTCACGCGTTCCCGCGCACGCATCGCCGGTGGCGGTCATCGACATCGGCTCGAACTCAGGCCGCGTGGTCGTTCTCGATCGCGACGGAGCCGGACATCTGCGCCTCGTCGCCGGATCGCAGGCGCCGCTGCGGCTCGTGTCGGATGTCGACGAGCAGTACAGCCTCAGTGAGCATCGATCGCCCTTTTCGTCACGCAATCGGCGACTTCGTCGGCTCGCTCGCGCGTCGAATCGCGCTCGCGCCTGCCGAAGAGTTCCGGCGCGATTCCGATCCCTGCGGCGAGCGCGTGCGCACGCCCGACGCGCAGGGCCGGATCCGCACCGCGATGGCGCGCGGGGATCAAACCCGCGGCGGCGAAATGGCGTTGGCCCCGCTGCTGCGCGACTTGCGGCAGCCGGCGCCACTCACGCCTGCGCCGTCGCGCTGTTACCTGAGACGTGGAGCGTGGCCTCCCTGGCGGCGTCGACGTCAGCCATCCCGCGCTCACGCGCGATGATGTAACCGGCGTACCACTGCGACCAGTGGTGCTTCGGAGCGGTCGGTCCGTATTCGCCGTGACGAATCTCTGCGTCGCGGAGGAGCTCGATCAACGTCGCGGCATCCACGCTCATGCCGCGCCCCGGGAGTCGCGTCGTGATCTCCTGGAGCAGCCAGCCGTTGCCGTCCGGATCGTTGAAGGTCGCGAACGAGAAGTAGCTGGCGTGATCGGGCGCCGGCCCGTTGACTCGACCGCTGGCGGCACCGGGCTTGAACTGAGCGCCTGGTGTCGAGGTGTGGAATACCTCGCTGACCGCGGCGCCCCGGCCAGCGAGCTCGTCGCGGGCAGCCTGAACGTCGGAGACGACAAGGTAAAGACCCTCGGCAGAGCCCGGCGCGGCCGACGTCATCTTCGAGCCGAACTGGATCGAACACGCCGAGCCTGGCGGCGTGAACTGGACGACGCGGAAGCCGTTGGCAAAGGCGAAGTCGGCGTCCAGGCGCCACCCGAGGCTCCCGTAGAAAGCCTTCGCGCGATCGACGTCGGACACCGGAATGACGACGACTTCGAGTTTGGTGTCGACCGTCGCGGCGGCTGTGTTCGTGGTCTGTTCGGCGATCGGCTGCGTGCTGCTCATGGCGTCCTCCGTGCGTTCACGGGAAATGCCCAGTGACCGAAGTTGCGTGCGGTTTCCAGCCTGCGTGAGTCATTCAAGCATCGCACGGCACCGCAATCCATGGAACGATGCCGGCACATCACCTCCTGAATCAAGGTGTCCGCGTTCGATTAGACCGGAGGGATGGACGGGAATCTATTGGACGTTGGTATCGGGCGACACAGTCGACCGGTTCGCACCGGCCACGCTATTCAGTACGGAGCGCGTCGAGAGGGTTCAGTCTCGCCGCCCGTCGTGCGGGCAACCAGCAGGCGAGAACCACGACGCCGAGCAGGAGCGCCGTCGTTCCGGCGAAGACGCGTGGATCGCGCGGACTGACCCCGTACAGCAGCGAGTGGATGACTCGACCGCCCGCGAACGCCGCCGCGAGACCAATCACGACGCCGGCCACCGCGACGACGCTCCCCTGACGCACGATCATCCGCGAAACATTCCCGGGTTGCGCGCCCAGCGCCAGGCGGATCCCGATTTCCGCTGTCCGTTGACTGACGATGTACGACATGGCGCCGTAGATGCCGATGACACCGAGCATCAGCGACACGCCGGCCGCGATTGCCAGAAGCACCATCGTGAACGCCATTTGCGCCGCAGCACGGTCGAGGACGTCCTGCAGCGTGTGGACTTGAGCGAGCGCAAGGTTCGCATCGATGTCGCCGACAGCTCGCCGGACTGCCTCGGCCAGCGATTCCGGCGTCACTCTCGTCCGCACGACGAAAGTCATGGCATCCAATCGAGGTGCCATGTTTACACGCCGTGACCGGAAGATCGGCATGTAGAGTTGCGGAAAAGGAGCCGCCTCGGCGAGCCCGAAGATGGGCGTGTTCCCGACGACGCCGACCACCGTGAGCCACTCGGGCTGGCGAGGCGATAGAGCCGGGTTCCCGAACCGTACCTGGCGGCCAATCGGATCGCTGCCTCCGAACGCGAGGTTGACAAGGGCCTGATTCACCACCACGACCGGTTCCTCACGTTCGACGTCGCCACGCTCAATCCCCCTACCGGCCAGCACGCGCATGCGCATCGTCTCGAAGTAGCCGCCATCGATGGCGCGGCTCGCAACGAACGGCGCAACCGCGCCAGGAGGCAAGGCGTGGCCTTCGACGAACAATGGACCGCCTTGACAGAGCTGCTGTTCTGACAGCGGCAGACACGTCGAAGCGGCTACGGCCGCCACGCCGGGCAGCGTTGACAGACGGTCACTGATGGCGCGATGGGCGGCTGACATTCTTCCTTCATCGGGATAGGCAACCCTCGGCAGTCCAATTCGGAAGGTGAGCGTCGACGTCGCGTCGAAGCCTGGATCGACGGCGCGCAGCGTCTGGAAGCTTCGCTGCATGAGCCCCGAGGCAATGAGCAGCACGAGGGCGAAGGCAACCTGGCCAGCCATGAGGAGTTGTCGCGTACGGTGCCGACTCGGGCTTGCGGTACTCCATCCTCTGTCATGCAGGGATTCGGCGGGTCTCGTGAACCGAATGAGTGGAATCGATCCGAACACGAGTGCGGTCAGCAGGCTGAGCCCGAACGTGAACAGCCAGACGGCACCGTCGACACGGACCTCCTGGAGACGCGGGAGGCTTGCCCACCAAGGACCGACCGCCGGCCCGAATGCGACCAGCATGCGCACCGCGCCCCAGGCGAGCGCGAGGCCGAGTGCGCCGCCGGCCAGCGAGAGCATGATGCTCTCGGTCAGGAAGTAGTTCGCGATCGCTCGATTTCCCGCACCGAGCGCTCGACGCATGGCAATCTCCCGCTGCCGGACTTCCGAGCGGACGAGGAACAGGTTCGCAACGTTCGCGCACGCGACGAGCAGCACGAGCCCGACTGCGGTCAGCAGCACCCACAAGGTGGCCTCGATGCTGCCGACCGTCGCGTCGAGCAACGTCGTCGCCGTCGAGACGAGAGCTCTGTAACCGTTGTTTGGATACGAAGAGTCCAGGTCTACCGACAGCCTCGTCAGCTCGGACCGGGCGTCGGCGATGGTCGCGCCATCCCGCAGCCGCGCGATCGCGGCGAACGTGTAGGAGTCGGTCGCGGTTGTTTTCGTGGCGTACGGCGCAGGAATCCAGACGTCGACGCGCGGATCTGGAAATGTGAAGGACGCGGGCATCACTCCCAGGACGAGTGTAGGGATCCCGTCCAGAGTGATCGGCCGTCCGACGACGTTCGGATCCTGCCCGAACCGGCGCACCCAGAACCCGTGCGAAAGGACGGCCGTCGCTGACGCTCCCGGTGCCGCCTCGCTTTCGTCGAACCAGCGGCCGAGCGCCGGCGTCACGCGCAACACGGACGGGAGCGAGGACGTGGTGCGAGACACCCGGATTCGTTCTGGACTCCCTTGCCCGGTCAACGTCAGCTCGTTGGCGGCGACGTAAAGGGCCAACCCGTCGAGCGTGCGAGCGCGCTCCAGATATTGGACGTAGAGCCTGGACGGGATGTAATAGACCTTCGGAACGTTGCGGGACGGCACGCTGAATTCGAGCGCAAGAAGCCGTTCCGAGTTTCCGTACGGCAAGGGGTGTAGCACCACTCGATACACCACCGCGAAGATTGACGCATTTGCGCCGATGGCCAGCGCCAGCGTCAACACGGTGGCGGCCGTGAATGCCGGACTACGGAGCAGGCGGCGCGCCGCGTAGCACGTCTCCTGCCACAGCCGTTCAAGCGCTGCCCCTGTCCGCATGTCCCTCAGCTCCTCTTTGGTCAATGCGACGCTTCCGAACTCACGGCGCGCCGCGAGCTGCGCGTCGCGCAGCGGGATCCCTGCCTCGAGGCGCTCCTCGGTCGCGAGTTCCAAATGGACTTGAAGCTCGCGATCAACATCGTCGTCCTCGGCTTTGCGCCAGCGCCAGAAGTGGAGATCGCGCATGACAGATGACGCTATTGGGCTGGTTCCATCACGAGCCCGATCGCCCTTGCCAGCCGGCGCCATTTCGAGTGCTCGCTCGCCAGCCGTTTCTTTCCTGCCGGCGTCAACCGGTAGTACTTCGCTTCTCGATTGCGGTCAGGCATCTGCGCCCAGCCGGCGGTGATCCAGCCGCGTTTCTTCAAACGATGGAGCGCGGGGTACAGCGAGCCGTGATCCACACGCAAGACGTCCTCGGAGGTCCGTTGGATATGCGTGGCGATCGCATGGCCATGGAGCGGGCCAAAGAGCAACGCGCGCAGCACGAGCATGTCAAGCGTGCCCTGGAGAAGTTCTACCGGCGTCGTCGTCTTACCGGTCATTCGGAATACATCCTCGCTCCTGCCTTGAACACATCAAGCGAATCCGGCTGACGGCGACAGTAGACGATCTACTGTGGACCTTAGACGAGACGCGGTGAGAATGGGTTGGCGTACGCGACGGTTCAAGAATTGAAGCGGCTGAACCGTAGTACGAGCGGCACATCGAGTGATACCGAATTGGCCGGACCACGTCCGCGACTACGTCGGGCACAGGAGCAGCCGACCATTCGTTCCGCGAAGCGGGCAGAAACGCTCACTGGCGCGAGCACTGCAGTTTCCGCGGAGGCATGTCACATTCCGAAGCGCTATCCCGTCCCACCAGTGGAGACGAGAGGCATCCATGAAACGAACCTTTGCTTTTGTTCTCGCCGCCGTGGCGGCAGGGGCCTTGTTCGGTGTGCTCGTGCATGCCGTGCTGGTGGCGGCGCATCTTTCTGAGCCAGCGCCCACAACGGTTTACGGCCTGACGCCCCGGCGACTCTGGGCCACTACCGTCGCTGTGCTGGCATTGGTCGGCGTGGTCATCGGCGGGCTGGCTCTGGCCCGCCCCATCAGTCGTGTCGGCACCACGTCCGGGCCACTCGGGGCGATCATGGCCCTGTCGATGGGGCTAATCGCCGCCGTCAATGGCGGGCTGAATTTGGCTGTGGCCAGCGGTGGTCCCGGCACCGGCAACGGAGTTGTCGGTGGAGCAGCGGCGTTCGTGCTGGGAACTGCCGCGGTGGCCATCGGCGGGCTCGCTCTGGCCCGCAGTCGTCGCACCGCACTGGAGCCGGGGCGAATGACGTGAGCTCCACGAGCCCGATGTCGGCTCCGGCCGCGAGCTTCGAACCGTACCGCCGGCGGCTGCGCGGTCTCGCATGCTCGGGTCCATGGCCGACGCCGAGGACGCGGTGCAGGAGACGTAGCTGTTCGAGCCTTCTCGTTAGCGCGTCGAGCGACTGCGCGTCGACCGCCGGCGCCACTCAGACGTTCACTTCTTCCGTGCCTGTGTCGAGGCGACAGGCCTTCGATCGATCAGCACGACTTCGTGCCCCTCGATCGGCAGCGGCAGGTCAGACGGTGACACGCGTCGGACGATGTCCACCAGGCGAGTGCCGTCTTCGCTGGACGGCTCGAGCATGTACACGTCGTTGTGATCGTCGCGGCTCACCGGGACGAACGAGACGCGAACGATCTTCTTGCCCAGAATGATCGCTCGGACGACCAGACCGTCTTTGGATTTCTCGTAGCCCGGCTGATCGAACGCCGAGTGTCCGATCGCGTACAGAATCGGCTTGCCGTCGTAGATCTCGACGCCCTGAACCGTGTGCGTGCCGTGCCCGTAGACCAGGTCCGCGCCCGCGTCGAGCACAAGATGCGCGAATCGTTTTTGATACTCCTCCGCCACATGCTGATCGCGGGAAGCGCCGGACCGCGCCGCGGGTGACGGGCCCGGAAACTGTGTCGCGGTCGCGCCGTCGCGATTGTGATGCGAGACCACGACGACGTCGACCAGCGGGCGGAGGCGGCGGATGTCGTCCCGGACGCGGTCGACATCGGCCGGATCGATCGTGACGCCGTCGCGCGAGCTGATCTTGGCGACGCCTGCCGCGGTCTCGGTGGCAAGCTGCTCGCCGTCCTGGTACCACCGGGCGGTGTACTGCAGAAAGCCGACCTTGACACCCTTGCGTTCGACGATGGCGGGACGATGAGCGTCGGCAAGATTCCGTCCGCCGCCGGTGTGGGCGATGCCGTGTGCGTCGAGGACGCGCAGCGTTTCGAGAATGTTGGCGCGATCGTAAGCCACGTTGTTCGCCACGCCGACCGGGTTGACGTTCCACGCCTTCAGCGCCAGCACGCCTTCTGGCCCCGGATGACGCCAGCCGCGCTTGTCCGGAATGTCGATTTCGGGGCCCTGCGGCTTGACGAGCATCCCTTCGAGGTTCGCGTACACCAGGTCGGCGCGCTTGAGCGTGTCACCGACATGGACGAACGCGGTCGTCGGATCGGCACGGCGCTGGATGTCGATGTCGCCGACGATCAACATCGTCATGGCGTTCGGACCGTCGGATCCGGTCCACTGCCACGCCGTCTCCGCTGCCACGAGCACGCCGGCCACTGACGAGATGGCGACGACGAGCACGGCGCACCGCGGATTCCTCATGACCTTCCTCCGTGAACGTCGATAGCTTACAACTTCCCTCGCACATTGTGCCGCCTTCGCGTGCCGACGCGTATTATCCAATCTCATGCTTCCGAATCGGGGCTCCTCGTCGCGGCCTCCTGGAATGGTTCCTGTCCGTGCGTTCTGGCTGGCGCTGCTTTGTTCCTTTTCTGTCTACTTCATCCCCATCATCGGACCGCATGCCGCCTTCTTCCTTTGGGAAACGCTGGGTCAGCGATTCCGTGACCTCGGGCGGAATCCCGCGTGGGCGTTCACCGACCTCGGCGCGGCGCTGGTGATGCAGGCGATCGCACTGGGCGTGTTTTATTGGTTCTGGCGGCGGCGCAGCGCCCTGCGCCTCGTAGTGCTGGGGGTTTGCGCGGCGGCAGCGCTCATGGAAGCACAAAGCCTCTTCTTCGCGCGTATCCCCGCGATGTTCATGATCGAGCAGGACACCGCGCCGGAGAAGGCAGGAACATGGCCGGAAGCCTGCCGGGTCATGGACGGCCAACTGACGACCATCCGCACGCCGCGCCGTTTGCCCAAAGATGGCTGGAACGAAGCGTGGCTGCAGGATTCCCATGCTCGCTACTCCGTCTTGCGCATGCCGGACTGCCAACGGACGCCGGCGCCGCTGCCGCAACCGACGGTCCGTCCCGGCGGCGGCGTGGATTTCATGATCGGCGTCACGCAAGTGGTTCCGGGCGGCCTGGCGCTGGTCCAGCGTCATGAGACCGCCACCAACAAGGACATCTGGATGGTGACGAACGTCCCGGCTGGGACGCTGGAGCCGCTGCCCGCGCCGCAGACCACCCACGATGTCCAGCCCTACCTTTCCGACGACGGTTCGTGCACCGGATGGGTCGTTGTCGTCCCCGGCTCCGGTCCCCCGGTCTTGGAAAAACTGCACGTGCTCCCCGTCACCGGCGGCGCGGCCGATCGCGTGCTGGATCTGACACCCTTCGGCCCTAATACATACGAAGTGGTGGATTTGGACGGCAAGTCCGGCGACGCACTGCTATGGGTCTCGCAGCCTTTGCCGGGCCACTTGCTGGCGCTCGGTCCGGACGGCAACGAGCGCCCTTCGCCGACGATTCCGCCGCGGGTCAAACCGCAATCTCATACCATGATCCTGCTGGAGCACGGTGTGGTGGCTTGGGACGCCTATCAAGAGGACGAGAACTACGTCATCGGTTGGGACCTCGACACTGGGACTGGGTCGCACAAGGTACCCAGGGGAAGCTCGCCGACGGCCGTCGCCATAGATCCCGCAGGACGTTATGTCGCCGTCAGCACCACCACCAGCCTGAACATCGGCAACACCAAGGACACCGTGGTGGTTGTGCGCACCTCTGACGGCCAGGAAGTGTTCCGCCGCTATTTGTCCGCCTACAACCGCACTGGCGTTGCCTTCCTGGGCCATGAGTACTTTGCGTACTCAGACTACGGGACCACGCACGTACTCAAGATTGAATGATCGGCAACTTCTCTCGACGCATCGACGTGACGGGCAAGGCAATGCGTGCGGTTCACGAACCAATCCTAGTCGGCCGCCGACGCACCATCCGTTCGGGCAGCTCCACGACGCGCTGAGGTAAAGGCGGTCAGGCGAGCATCGTGATCGAACCGGCGGCGCGCCTCGTCACGCGCCACCTTGTGGGCACGCGCCCAGAGACACAAGTCACGGAGCGGACCCAGCAGGCTCCGACCCATCTCCGAGAGCCGGTACTCCACTTTCGGCGGCACGGCGGCGAACACCGTTCGCTCGACGAGCCCGTCGCGCTCCATTGATCGCAGGGTCTGCGTCAGCATCTTTGGCGACACGTCGACGAGACCGCGCTGGAGGTCGCGGGTGCGCAGAGGGCCGGGCGTGAGCAGATGCAGCACCGCAATCCGCCACTTGTTCGCGACGAGTTCGATGGCATCGCGGGATTCCAGGGCACGCTCGCGCAGATTGAGAACTCTTGCCATGGCTTACCCGGAGGTAACTAACCACCCCCGCAGGTGCGTAGAAAACGTCTGGACGCCGCGGCATTCTATCGCAGTATGCGCAACTCGTCGGTCGGTGGGAGTTAGCACGTGAATCCCAGGAGGCTCACATGACCAGCGACACGTCCCGGCAGGGTGCAGATCACCACATGCGCCCCGATCTCGTCTCGACAAAGCGTAAGCGGGTTCTGATTGTCGTCGCCAACCCGACAATAGCCACAACCGTTGGATGGCCGGTCGGCTTCTGGGGTGCAGAGCTGACACACCCCTACTACGAGCTTACCGAGCGCGGCATCGAGGTCACGATCGCGAGTCCAAATGGCGGCAAAGTCGTGATGGACACGCTGAGCGACCCGCGCGATCCGTCAAAGTGGTCCGCGAACGATTTGATCACGATGGGCTTCGTCAACACGCCTGAGTGCATGGCGCTCCTGGACGAGACGCCCGCGCTCGCCGACTTGAGCCTCGACTCCTTTGACGCGCTGATGGTTGCCGGCGGCCTGTCGCCGATGTGGACCTATCGCGACAGCCAGGATCTCAAGCGTACGATTCTCCACTTCTATCAGGCCGAGAAGCCGATCGGGATCTACTGTCACGGCACGTCAGCGCTCGCGGACCTCAAGCAGCCCGATGGGTCGTATCTGGTGACCGGCAAAACCGTCACAGGCTTCGCGAACGTCGAGGAAGACTACAGCGACACGTTTGTCGGGAAGAAGGTGATGCCGTGGCGTATCGAGGATGTTCTTCGCGAGCGTGGAGCGAACTACGTCCAGGGAGGCCTGTTCAAAGCCTTCGTGGTTCGTGACGGACGCCTCATCACGGGTCAGCAGCAGTACTCGGGTCGGAAGGTTGCGCAAGCCGTCATCGAGGCCCTGGGTGTGTAACGGTCCGCGAAAACGCGGAACGTGAGAGAGCGCCGCCGAGGATCACGCCGCTTCGCGAGAAATGCGGCGGGCGAAGAGCCATGCTTCGCCCCAGCCGGCAAAGCTTGGCTGTCGGTGAACTCAAGGCTGGGACTGACCGCGATCGTGCGGTACCGTCACGACAACGTCGGTGACGGAGGTAACCCCTAATTTATCCGAGCAGCTCAACTCGAGGGTGTACGTGCGTCCAGGCCCGGACCCCAGACGCGTGGCCCGCAACTGTACGCTCAGGAAGTAATCAATCGATACGTCCGGATCTGGCCCCTCGGCTGGTCCCTCGGAGTTCACGACGTGCGTGATTCGACAGACGGGCTCGGGATCGAACTCGTCAGTCACGTGCGGATCCACGCTCACCATGACCATCCGATTGTCCGGTGGCGAGAGCACGGGATTATCCACCGTGGGCGAAGCGACCGGCCCTCCGAATTCCCGCTCGAACGGCGTCAGCCTGGCTGTCCCGTACCCGTACCCGATGGCGCCGGATGCGACAATCTGACCGGAACTGTTGATCCCGTACGCACTGTCGATTGAGACAGTCAGTCGGTCCGCCGTGGTCACGTGAAATCTCAGGTCGATCATTCCGTCTGCGTCCGTGTAGAGAAACGGCGTCCAGCTCAGCCACCCGTCAGTTGCGCCTACGACATCTCCCGCCGCGTTGATCGCATACGCGGCTGGTGCCCCACCCATGAAGCCCCATGGCAGCACGCCGAGATCCTGCATGGGTTCGCCCGGCTTCAAACGGAAGGCGCGAGTCGGGACGTTTTCGGGACCGCCGCCCGACCACCCGGCAACGACCGCGGAAGAATTGATCGCGGTCGCGCCGCTCCATCCGCCGTGAAGCGTGCCGAGGTCAACCAGTCCATCGCTCTCTGTATAACGAAAAGCATGGCGCGGCTCCGTCATCGCGGCGTCGCCCCAAATCACCCCGGCCACTTGGCCGCTTGAATTGATGCGTGCTCCGAAACTGAAATTCGACGTGAGCTCCTGAAACGTGCCGTCAGGCTGGGTCCTGAATGCGTGCCATTGCCAGGTAAATCCGGTCATGCGGCCATCGTTGCTGATGTCATTGATTTGAAGGATTTGCGGATAGCGCGCCATCAGATCCGTCACCACGCCGCCTCGAGGCGCGATGAACGGATGGGGAAAATCCGCATCCCAGGACGTACCGACAACGTCGCCGTTGTCGTTCATGCCCCAGGCCATCGAGCTGACACCGTACCTGCCGAGATCTTCCAGTCCGCTCGTCGCGCTCCACCGATACGCGTGGATCCTCCCGTCAGCGGCGATGCCGGAACCCGCCACATCACCGTTCGCATTGATCGCGATGGGGATCATGTAACTGCCACCCGGCAGAAACGGGAGAGGCTCGACATGGTAGACCCGCACCGTTGCGGCGGTTGTCGGTGTGGCGTATCCCGCGAGCAGGAACGCGATCAAGGCGAAGCGGCCGACGTGATTGGACACGCAGTGCTCCTTGCAGATGAATCGACGCCGAGCTCCGCAAGCGTCGTACCAACGCAGAAGCCGCGGGTTTGATTGGTGGCCGCGCCAATTGATTTCCGCACCGCTTACACAATCGTCGGCGCTCCATCGTGTTCGGATCTGCAGAACGCCGATCGTCCGCGCGCGGTATGCTCCGCTCCGCTACTCGTCGCGGAGCACTGCGATTGGATCCAGATGCGCCGCGCGGCGCGCCGGAAGGTAGCACGCCGCGAACGCCGTGGCCGTCAAGCAGACGACGACCGCCGCGAACGTTCGCAGATCCATGCTGCCGACACCGAAGAGCAGACTCTGCAGCGCGCGCGTCGACGCCCAGGCGATCGCGATGCCGATCGCAATGCCGGCCGCCATCAACTTCAACCCGCGAGCGAGCACCAACCACATCACCGACTGGCGGCTGGCGCCGAGCGCGACTCTCAACCCGAGCTCGCGGCTCTGCTGCGCAACCGCAAATGACACGATGCCGTAGATCCCGATGGACGCCAGCAGGAGCGCGACCGCCGCAAACGACGCCAGCAACACCATGTGCTGTTGACGATCGGCCACGTCGCTGTCGACGATGTCGTCCATCGTGCGCACAGCCGACACCGGCTGATCAGGATCGACGCGCGCGACGATTCGACGAACAGCATCCGCGACATCCTCTGGCCGGCCTCGCGTGCGGGCGACGAGGTAGTCCGGGGCGGCCGTCGACTGTGCCGCCGTGAAGTAGTAACCGGGCCGCGGCGCCGCTTGAAAGCCGTTTTCGCGGATGTCTTTGATGACGCCGACGATCGTGTACAACGGCACAGCGGGCGGAAGCCCGTTGAACCACATGCGCTGACCGACTGCCGACTGGCCGGGGAAGAACGTTCGCGCGAGCGTTTCGTTGACCACCACGGCCAGCGGCGCACCGGGCCCGTCGCGATCGTCGAGCAACCGCCCGTCGATCGTCGTCACGCCGAGCGCCTTCAGGTAGGTGCCGGTGCCAGGACGAAACAGTCCATCGGGACGATCGGACGGCGGTGCGACAGGCCGCCCTTCGATCCCGAACCACGAGGTGTTGCCCGGGCTCATGAACGGCAGCGTCTGTCCGTAGCCTGCTTCGACGACGCCAGGCAGCGCGCGCACATCGGCGATGACGCGATCATAGAAGGCGAGCCGCGTCGTCTTGTCCGAGTACTTCGCCTGCGGCAGCGTCGTCCGCAGCGTGAGGAGGTGATCGGGCCGGAAGCCGAGATCGATCGCGTGCAGGTTCGCCAGAGTCCTCAGCATCAAGCCGGCTCCGATGAGCAACACGAGCGCGGCGGCCAGTTGCGCCACGACCATCGCATCGCGCGTCGAGCGGCCTCGGCCGCCGATGCTGCGGGCGCCCTGTTGCATCGCGTCACGAAGCGATGTCCGCGCGGCCTGGAGCGCCGGAATCAGGCTGAA
>DATFWL010000302.1:0-12673 GCA_035259385.1 Vicinamibacterales bacterium
GCCTCTCCGAGTCTGCCCTCGGCGGTCAGCCGCTGATACTCGCTCAGATCCTCAGCGGCGCCACGGATCAGCGAATCGAGATCGGTTGCCGATGGTGCGGCGGGAGTGCCGGCCGGCGCGGAGGGTGGCGCGGCCTGATTGCCTCGCGGCCGCGCGCTGTTTGTGCCCGACTCCGCTCCCGCAACGCCAGGCGCGAGGCCGATTGTCGAAGGCGCGTTGCCAAAGAGCGCGGCCACGGCGGACTCGAACGTCGGACCGTAGGCGAGACGATCCTGCAGCGCGAGCACGACCAGCCGGAGCTCGGGCATCGGACTGCGCTCGGCCTGCAGATAGATCGGTTCGGCGTAGAGCAGCGCGCGGCCGATGGGAATCACGACCATCGCGCCGCGCCGCACGTGCGATCCCTGCTGGTTCCACAGCGACAGCTGACCGGACAGCTGCGGGTTCTGATCGATCCGCGCCTCGACCTGGAGCGGTCCGTCGACGAGCCTGGTCTTCGGGAAGTCATAGACGAGCGCGGTGCCGTAGTGCGGTCCGTCGCTGCGCCCGGCGATCCACCCGATCAGGTTGTTGCGGTTGGCCGGCGTGAACGGCAGGATCTCGATGAATTCGGTTGACTGCTCGCCCGGCAGCGTCATCAGCACGAAGTTCGGCTCCATCATCTGCGCCGCCTGCTCGCGCTGTGTGGACAGGCCGACTTCGCTGGCCACGGTCCACAGGTCCTCCCGGTTGTAGAAGGCGCCGGGGTCGGTCATATGGTACAGGCCGTAGACGGCCGCCTGCATCTTCAGCAGCATCTCGGGATAGCGCACGTGCTTGCGCATGGCAGGCGTCATCGCCGACGCGTCCTTGAACAGCGACGGAAAGATGGCGCGGTACCCGGCAATCATCGGATCCTCGGCGTCGAAGACGTAGAACGTCGTCGTGCCGTCGTAGGCGTCGATCACCGCCTTGACGCTGTTGCGCATGTAGTTCACGTTCGCCCGCGAGCGTCCCAGCCGGTACAGCCGCGCGTAGGGGTAGGTGTCCGACGTCGTGTAGCCGTCGATGATCCACGACAGCCGTCCGTCTTCTCCGACGACGATGTACGGGTCGTCGTCGAAGAGGAGGAACGGCGCGAGGGTCTGCACGCGATCGCGGATGTTGCGCCGCATCAGCAGCCGGCTCTCCGCGCCGACATCGTCGCTGAACGGCAGCTTGGCGAGGTCGCCGCGGTCGAGCGCGACGATGACCCGGCGCAGGAATCCGCCGAGCACGATGCCGCCGGTGCCGCCGTACGACGTCAGGCTGTTGCTCTCGCCTTGTGGATAGTTGAACTCCTTCTGGCGCGTGCGGACGTAGACGTCGGTGTTGGTGAGCTCGCCGAAGTAGATCTCCGGCCGCGTGACCGTGATCGCCGGAATCGCGCTGCGCACCGGCATGTCGCTGAGGACGAGCCCCGGCAGTCCCTCCGGCGTGAACGCGTTCACCGGATTCATCGTCACGCCGTAACCGTGGGTGTAGATCAGCTTTTCGTTGATCCAGTTGCGGCTGCTCTCCGGCAGCTTGTCGATGTTCAGCTCGCGGGCCGCGAGCATCATCTGGCGAACCGAGCCGTCGACCTCGTAGCGATCGATGTCGATGTCGGGGAAGTCGTAGTAGGTGCGGATTTCCTG
Organism: Vicinamibacterales bacterium; assembly: GCA_035259385.1. Lineage (GTDB taxonomy): Bacteria > Acidobacteriota > Vicinamibacteria > Vicinamibacterales > CAVVIG01 > QHWK01. The sequence continues at coordinate 1,656 of DATFWL010000302.1, forward strand.
GATCTGGCGGAGCGTATCCTGCAGCGCGCGCCAGTCCCACAGCCGGATGTTCTCCAGCGTGCTCTGGTTGGCGTCCGCGTCGAGCGCGTCGATGCCGGTCTCCGCCGGAAACGCCTGGCGGGCGACGCGATGGAGGCCGAACGCCTGCCGGGTCAGCTCGATGTTGTGGGTGATGTACGGCGTCTCGCGCACCAGCTCGTTCGGCTTGACGACAAAGCTGGTCACGTACCACGCGATCAGGCCGAAGATGATGTAGACGGCGGCGGCGGGCACGATGCCGAGCGCCAGCCAGCGGACGCGTGGCGCCGCGACGGCGTTGATCAGCGCGACGGCGGCCGCGAAGACGAGCGCGATCGACAGGACCAGCTGTCCGGGAATGGTGACGTGCGCGTCGGTGTAGGTGACGCCCGCGAAAATCGTGTGATCGTCGAACAGCCGATCGTAGCGGCCGATGAAGGTCCGCACCGCCAGCATCAGCAGCACGGCGGCGAACGCGATGGACAGCCCTCTCCACGCCGATGTGTCCCGGACGCGACGGCTGATCAGCCGCGTGCCGCCCGTGATCACAGCGAAGAAGACGCCGACGGCGGTCGCGATCACCGCGAGCGTCAGCAGCCATCCTGATAACAGCTGCCACGCCGGCAGCGTGAAGAAGTAAAAGGTGAGCGGGCGGCCGAAGACCGGATCGACCGCGCTGGTCCCCGCGGCGGCGCGCACGCTGTCGGCGCCGCCATACCAGTACAGCGCGAGCGTCGTCCAGTCGGACGCCATCGCCGACGCGGTGATGATCGCAATCAGGAGCGATCCGCCGAGCGCAATCAACCGCATCACCGGCTCGACCGGCAGCCGGATCGGCTGGCCGTTGATCAGGATCGGCAGGCCCGCCAGCTCGCCCAGGCGCGCGGGCTTGAGCGCGACGAACGATCCGTAGAGGACGGCGAAAGTGACGAGGGTGAAGCCGCTGAAGATCGCCGACTGAATCCGCAGCGTCGTCCAGAAGACGTCGCCGACGCCCAGCGAGTCGAACCACAGCGCGTCGACGTAGTACGACAGCGCCGTGCCGGCGCTCAGCAACAGCACGCCGGCGACGACGAGCAGGAAGAGGCGCCCGCGGCCACGGGGTGGACGGCGCGGCGGCGGCCAGTCGATTGTCTCAGCCATTGCTCTTTGATGATTGCTGATTGATCACCAGTAGAATTTCAGCCCGACCTGAATCTCGCGCGGCGCACGCGTCGCCAGGATCTGTCCGAAGGTGTCCGCCGGCGTGTTGCAGGTCGTCAGGCTGACCGTGCAGGTGTTGTCCAGCCCGTTGGCCAGGGGATCGGCGAGCCACTGGGTGTGGTTGAACGCGTTGATCGCGTCGGCGCGGAACTGAAGGCGCTGCGTGCGGTTGAACGTCCAGTTCTTCGAGATCGAGAGATCGGTCTGGTTGCGGCCCGGCTGCCGGAACTCCGCGCGGCCGGAGTTGCCGAACGTCCCGTCGGCGGCCGGCGCGTAGGCGTTCGGGTTGAACCAGAACAGGTTCGCGGCCTGTTGGCCGGCGGCCGGGTCGGCGACGAGGTTCGGCCTTCCGCCGCGCAGGAAACCGTTGGTGTTCTCGGAGATCCGCGGAATCGGCTGCCCGGAGTTGAGGGTCGTGATGCCGGCGATCTGCCAGCCGGCAAGGATGCCCTTGAGCAGCGCGTTCGGCGAGTCCTTCATGAACGGGATGTTGTAGACGTAGTTCGCGGTGAAGATGTGCCGCCGATCCGTGCGCGCATCCGCGTACTCGGCCTCGAGATCGAGCGGATTCTGCGGAAGGTCGATCGCGTCGCGATCGTTGCTCGAGTCGGTGCGGTTGCGGCTCAGCGTGTAGTTGAGCGTGAGCGTTCCAGCGGCTCCGCCGTCGTGGCGGAAGCTGGTGAGCAGGCCCCAGTAATTGCTCCGCGCGGTGGTCGTTCGCAGCGTGATCGCGCCGTAGCCGAGATAGGGACGCGCCAGGTTGACGCTGCCGAGCCGCAGGACGTCGGCCGGCTGCGGGTAGTTGACGTCGATCGGGCGAATCAGGTGGTCGCCGTGGGCGCCGACGTAGCTGATGTCGAGCGCGCCGCGCGCGTAGAGCTGCTGCTGCAGGCCGGCGTTCCACTGCTGGGTGCGCGGCGTCTTGAAGTCGTCGCCGTTGCCGATCAGCGCCGGGACGCCGATCGTCGTCGACGTCGTGCCGGCGCCAGGATTCGAGAGGCGGGTGTTGAGGATCGTCGTCGAGGCCACGAACGGTGGATTGGTGAACGCGTTCTGCTCGAAAATGCCGACCAGCGCCTGGTCGTAATAGACGCCGTACGAGCTGCGGTAGATCGTCCGGCCGGTCGAGGCCGGATCCCACGTGACGCCGACGCGCGGCTGGATGTTGGTCTTGTCGAACGCGTAGACGGCGTCGCCGAACGGCGAATTCTGTCCGGCGACGATGATGCCGTTCAGCGGATCGCCGGTGCCGGCGATGATCGTGCTGCAGGTCGCGTTCGCGCAGGTCGGCGCCTTTGCCGGGTCGAATCGCGACGGCAGAAAGCTGGTGAGGGTGTTGCTGGCGTCGGTGACCGGGGGATACAGCGAGTAGCGGACGCCGTAGTCGACCGTCACGTTCGTGCGCGGCTTCCACGAATCCTGCGCGAACATCTCGTAGCGGTTGAACCGCAGGTGCACGGTCACGTCGCGCTGCGCCTCCGTGTAGGTGCAGGCGTTGCCGCACGATCCGTCGGCGTTGCCGCTCAGGAAGTTGTAGAACGCCGTGTGGCCGCCGCCGGTGGCGAAGGTGAAATTTCCCTGCGTCTGGTTGGCGGCGTTCTCGTTCTTGCGCTCGAACGTCATCAGCCCGCCGAACTTCAGGGCGTGCTCGCCGCGCTGCCAGGTGAAGCTGTCGGTCACTGTGTAATTGCGGTATTCGATGTTGAACAGCTGGTTGGCGCCGGTGCTGGACAGCTGACCGGTTACCGCCAGCAGCGGCATGACGCCGAGATCGTTGCCGGGGAACACTTCCGGGATGGTCAGCCCGAGCGAGGAGCGGAGGTTTCGGTCGCCGGCCTGGTTCGTGTCGGAGATCGTATTGCTCGAGAACTGAAACTGCGCCTCGTTCAGCTTGTTGCTGCCGTGCGTCGATCGCAGGATGCCCGCCGCCACCTGGCCGGGAACGTTCGTGTCGGTGGTCGAGACGTTCGGCACGACGAAGTTGAGGAACAGCCCGCCCGGCTCCTCGGTGAAGCTGTTGTCGTGCGAGTAGCGGCCGGTCAGCCGATAGTTCGAGTTGAGGTCGTAGTCGACGCGCGCCACTTCCTGCCGCGTGTTCTGAATCCCCGGGGACGAGGTCAGAAACTGGGTGCGGCCGGTGACGTTGGGCGTCGGGTAGAGGCCGAGCAGCTTCACGGCGTTCGGATCGCGCTGCGCCGGCGCGACGTAGTTCGCGTTCGCTGGATCGTTGAGCCACGCCGGGTCGAACGTATTTGCGGTCGACGGCGTCACGCGCTGGATCCGTCGCAGCTCCTCCGAGAAGAAAAAAAACATCCTGGTCGGAACGACCGGCCCGCCCACCGTCCCACCGAAGTTGTTGTACTTCAGCGGCGCCGGCGTGCTGTTGATCGCCGGGTCGGCGTTCAGGTTCCGGAAGAACGAGTTGGCATTCAGCTTGTCACTGCGCAGGAACTCGTACGCGCTGCCGCTGTAGCGCCCCGTTCCCGACCTGGTCACGACGTTGACGATGCCGCCGCCGCTGCGCGGCCACTCGGCCTGGTAGCCGTTGGTGATGATCTTGAACTCCTCGATCGACTCGAGGCTCGGCGTCGACAGCAGCGTGATGTTCGAGCCGACGTCGACATCCGAGACGCCGTCGACGAGCCAGTTCACCGCATTGCGGCGGGCGCCGTTGATCGAGATGCTGACCAGGCTCGTGAGCCCGACACCGACTTCGTCCGTGAGGTCGCTCGAGACGCCGGGTGCCAGCGTCGCCAGCTGGACGAAGTTGCGGTTGTTGAGCGGCAGCTCCTTGACCTGGGTCGACGTCATCGTCGACTGCAGGGCGGCGATTGGCTGAACCAGCGTGCGTCCCGCCGTCACGTCGACGCTCTCGGCGAGGGCGCCGAGCGAGAGCCGCCCGTCGAGCTGCAGGCGATCGTTCACGTGCAGCGTGATGTTGCGCAGGGTGACGCTCTGGAAGCCCTGAAGCTCGAAGGTGACTTCGTACTGGCCGATCGGGAGGAGCGACGCGCTGTAGAGGCCGGCTTCATTCGTGACGACGGTGCGCACGATCCCGGTATCGTTGTTCTTCAGCGTGACCGAGACGCCTGGGAGAACGGCGCCGGTCGCGTCAGTCGTGGTACCCGTAATCGTGCCGGTCGTTTCCTGCGCCGCCGCGACGCCGCTCGACAGTGTCCCAACGACCAACAACACCCCGAGCCTCAGCATGCGCGAAATCTCCTCGACTCGCGAGCTTATCACCTTCGCTTGGAGCGGGACTCGGGCGGTGTCGATCAGCCACGAAGGCACGAAGCCACGAAGACAATAAGAGCAGGTTGCACAATCAGCTCGCTCGCGGGTGGCCGCGAATGGGGCCGCGCCGCCGGGCGCGGAGCCGTGGGCCGTACCAGTGCTTTTCTGGCGAGCACCCGGTGGGGCTGTTCGCGGACAGGACCCGCCTTGAGCTAATTGTGCAACGCACTCTAAGAACTCGGGTACCAAACCGCTTCGTGCCTTCATGCCTTCGTGGCGGATCCGATTGCTGCTATGGCGTGAGCACGATCTTGCCGAGCGCGCCCGGCTCCATCACCGCCTCATGCGCGCGCGCGGCGTCGGCGAGCGGCAGCTCGCGTCCGACCACCGGATTCAGCGTGCCGTTCGCGAGACCGGCAATCAGGCCGGCGTGGATTTCCGCCATGTCGGCCTCACCGACGTTGAACAACGTCATGCCGAGAATCGAGGCGTCGCGCCCCATCGCCTGACGCGCGTCGATTTCAACGCGTCCGCGGTTGCCGACGACCACCACGCGGCCGAATTTCGCAAGCAGGCCGAGGTCGCGATCGAGGTTCACGTGCGCGGCCATCTCGATGATCAGGTTCACGCCGCGGCCGCCGGTCGCCTGCATGATCGCGTCGGTGTAGGTCGCCTGGCGATGGTTGACGACGACGTCCGCGCCATGCTCGCGAACGGCGGCGAGCCCTTTGTCGGTGCCGCCGCTGCCGATCACCGTGAGTCCGCGCGCGTGCGCCAGCTCGACGGCCGCGATCCCGACGCCGCCGGTCGCGCCGTGAACCAGGACCGTCTCGCCGGGTCGCGCCTGCGCACGGTGAAACAGCGCGCGATAGGCGGTGCAGTACGGCACGCCGAGCGCAGCGCCCTGCCCGAACGAGGTCCGGTCGGGCAGGCGATGGAGCTGCGAGAGAACGCACAGCGCGCGTTCCGCGTAGGTGCCGGCGCCGCCGGCGGTAGCGCCGACGCCGGCGATATAGACGCGATCGCCGGGCCTGAAGACCGTCACGTCTGCGCCGACCGCTTCCACCTCGCCAGCGCCGTCCTGACCCGGCGTGTACGGCAGCGGCGGCTTGCGCGCGTAGTTGCCGGTGTGCATGTACGCGTCAACCGGATTCACGCCGGCCGCGCGCACGCGGACGACCACTTCGCCGGACCCCGGTTTCGGATCGGGCACCTCTTCGAGCTTCAAGACTGCAGGTCCGCCGAACTCGTGCACGCGAATCGCTTTCATGTCGTCTCCATCGCGGTGGAATCCGATCGCAAGAAAGGCGCGAGCGGTCTGTCCACGGTCCACATTGACTGCAAATCGGGATGGTATCATTGGGGATTCCATGCAGCTGGTGAAGCTCCACAGGACGGTGGGCGTGAAAGTCGGACACGTCCAGGTCGGCGGCGGCGCGCCGATCGTCGTGCAGTCGATGACGATGACCGACACCGCTGACGCGCGCGCCACCGCGCAGCAGTGCGTCGAGCTCGCCGACGCCGGCTCCGAGCTGGTGCGCGTCACCGTGAATCTGCCGGAAGCAGCAGCCGCCGTCCCCGAGATCAAGCAGCGCATGCTCGACGCCGGCTGCGCGGCGCCGCTGATTGGCGACTTCCACTACAACGGACACCTTCTCCTCACCAGGTATCCCGACTGCGCGCGCGCGCTGGACAAGTATCGGATCAACCCGGGCAACGTCGGCACCGGCCGGCGTCGCGACGAGCAGTTCTCCACGATCTGCAAGGTCGCGGTCGACAACCGCAAACCGGTGCGCATCGGCGTCAACGGCGGATCGCTCAACCAGGATCTCGTAGTCGCGAAGATGCAGGAGAACACCGATCGCGATCTCGGCAAGACCTCCGAAGAGATCATCAACGAGTGCATGGTGCTGTCGGCGGTCGAGTCGACGGCGCTGGCCATCGAGAGCGGCCTTCGCAAGGATCAGATCATCATCTCGTGCAAGACGTCGCGTCCGCGGGATCTGATCGGCGTCTACCGCGCGCTGGCGCGCCAGACCGATCAGCCGCTGCATCTCGGGCTCACCGAGGCCGGCATGGGCACGAAGGGCCTCGTGTGGTCGTCGGCGGCGATGGGCGTACTGCTCCACGAGGGGATCGGCGACACGATCCGCGTGTCGCTGACGCCGCGTCCCGGCGGCGATCGGCGCGAGGAAGTCTATGCCGCCTGCGAACTCCTGCAGGCACTTGGCCTGCGATCGTTCTCACCGAGCGTCACTGCGTGTCCGGGCTGCGGTCGGACGACGAGCACGACGTTTCAGGAGCTGGCCGAACGGATACAGGCGTACATCCGCGACCGGATGCCCGAATGGAAGACGACGCACGAGGGGGTCGAAGAGATGACGCTGGCCGTCATGGGTTGCGTCGTCAACGGGCCGGGCGAGTCGAAGGCGGCGAGCATCGGCATCAGTCTTCCCGGAACCGGCGAAGAACCGAGTTGCCCCGTCTACATCGACGGCCGCCACGTCACGACCCTGCGCGGCACCTACGACGACCTCGCCGCCGAGTTCCAGCGTCTTGTCGACGACTACGTCGAGCGGAAGTACGCCCGACGCGCCGAGATCCGGCGTGACAGGCGCCGTTCCTGACGTCGCGCTGCTCGACGCGCTCCACCGCGTCTGGGGCTTCGCGGGATTCCGTCCGCTCCAGCGCGAGGCGATGCACGCCGTGCTCGACCGCCGCGACAGTGTCGTCGTGCTGCCGACCGGCGGCGGCAAGAGTCTCTGCTTTCAAGCGCCGGCGATCGTCAGCCCCGGGCTCGCGATCGTCGTCTCGCCGCTGATCTCGCTGATGAAGGATCAGGTCGACGGGCTTCGCGTGGACGGCGTCGCGGCGTCGTATCTGAACAGCACGCTGCTGACCCGGGAGCGCGACGAAGTCCTGGCGAGCGTACGCGAGCGCCGGTGCCGCCTGTTGTACGTCTCGCCGGAGCGGATTGTCGGTGAAGGCAGCCAGCCGCTGCGGCGGCTGCTGCAGCAGGCGAACGTGGGGTTCATTGCCATCGACGAGGCGCACTGCATCAGTCAGTGGGGGCACGATTTTCGACCGGAGTACCGGCAGCTCGGGCGGCTGCGCGACGACTTCCCGGCGGTGTCGCTCCATGCGTTCACGGCAACCGCGACCGAACGCGTGCGCCGCGACATCGTTGACGAGTTGCGGCTGCGAGAGCCGCTGGTCCTCGTCGGAGCGTTCGATCGTCCCAATCTCACCTATCGGGTGCTGCGCCGTGGCACGCTGCACCAGCAGCTGCTGACCGTGCTGTCGCGCCACGAAGACGAGGCGGGCATCGTCTACTGTCCGTCGCGCAAGGAAGTGGAAGCGCTCGCCGAGTGGCTGCACAGCCAGGGGCGCCGCGCGGTCCCGTATCACGCCGGACTCCCGGACGAGGTGCGGAGCCGTCACCAGGACATGTTTCTCGACGAGCACGCCGACATCGTGGTTGCCACCGTGGCGTTCGGCATGGGCATCGATCGCTCGAACGTGCGATTCGTGGTTCATACCGGCGCGCCGCGGTCGCCCGAGCACTACCAGCAGGAGTCGGGACGCGCCGGCCGCGACGGACTGCCGGCCGAGTGCGTGCTGTTCTATTCGGGGAGCGACTTCGCCCGCTGGCGGCAGATGCTCGAGAGCAACGGGGAGTGGAGCGACAGCGCGCGGACGCTGCTGCGCGACATGCAGCGCTACGCGGCGGGAACGCGGTGCCGGCATCGTGCCCTCGTCGAGTACTTCGGACAGCGGTTCGAGCGCGACGACTGCGGCGCCTGTGACTGGTGTCTGAAGGAGCTCGATCCGGTCGCCGACTCGCGAACGCTCGCGCAAAAGATTCTCTCGTGCGTCGCGCGGGTGAAGCAGACCTGGGGGACCGGCCACGTGACCGATGTGTTGACCGGCAAGGCGACCGACAAAGTGCTGCAGTCGCGCCATCACGAGCTGTCGACGTTCGGGCTGCTGAAGGACGAGACGCCGGCGGCAATCCGCGGCTACATCGAGCAACTGGTTGGCGACGGTCTGCTGCTGCGGGACGGCGATCCCTACCCGGTGCTGCGGCTGACGGCGGCCGGCACGGCGCTGCTGCGCGGCGCTGGCGACTGCACGTTGTACCGCGAGGTCGCGCCACCGTCGCTGCGGAAGCGGAGCCGGATGGTCCTCGGCGGCGCGGTGACGTCGGCCGTGGATGCCGAGCTGTTCGATGTGCTGCGCGGCGTGCGCCTGCGGCTCGCGCGCGAGCGCGGCGTGCCGCCGTACGTGATCGTCCACGACACGACGCTGAGAGACATGGTCCAGCGGCGCCCGAGCACGATCGAGGATCTGCACCACGTTTACGGCGTCGGCGCGAAGAAGGCGGCGGACTTCGGCGACGCGTTCCTCGACGCGATCAGAACGTTCCGAAGGCCGGAGTGAGCGATCAGTGGATCGTGTACGGCTCGTGGAGGGCGAACGGGGCGATCTCGACGTCGAAGTGTTCGCCGTCCTCGGTGACCATCTGGTAGGTTCCGCGCATCACGCCGCTGGACGTCTTCAGCGGACAGCCCGAGGTGTACTGGAATGACTCGCCAGGACGAAGGATCGGCTGCTCGCCCACGACGCCCGGTCCGGTGACTTCTTCGGTGCGACCGGTCGCGTCAGTGATGATCCAGTGACGCGTCAGCAGCTGGACGGTCTCCTCGCCTTCGTTCGAAATCCGGACCGTGTAGTGAAAGAACCACTCGCTCTGAAACGGCTGCGAGTGTTCCGGCGCATACTGCGACTCGACTTCCACCCGAACGTTGTTGGTGACCGCCTCTGAACTCGACGCGTGCAGCTGCTGATCTCTGAGCTCGGACATGGCGACTCAATTCATGATACCAACGTTTCGCGGCCTGCGTCCCAGCGGAATGGGCTGGCGTCGCGTCCCTCGAGGTGGACGCCGCCGCGCCACATCGAGATGCCGTTCAGCGCGACCCGATCGCGCCGGCCGCCGAGCACGTCCTGGCCGGCGGCGGTGATCGCTACCCTGTCGTCCCGGATGTCGATCCGATCGACTGGCGCGTCGATTTCGACGAGCGGCGTCCGCGCGGACGCCAGGGCGCGGATCGTGTCGAAGAACGTCGAGTCACCCATGAACGGTCGCAGTTCCTCGCCCTGCGTCTTCATGAACAACGCGCCGGCCGTGGTCGGTCCATCCATCATCGCGGCCAGCGCCAGCTGCTCGGTCCTCGTGAGACCGTTCGATGCCGACGGGTATTCGGCGAGGAACCGCAGCAGCGCGTCGCGCAGGAACGGCAACGGCGCGCCGCCCCCATCGCGCGCGCCGGCAGCGGTCGTGTCCGGCTTCGGCCGGACTGTGATCTCGAGGAGCTTGCGCGGGTCGGGCGACCGGAAAGCGCTCCAGGCGGCGGAGGCGACGTCGAGCTGATCGGCCGTGACCGGTTGACGCGACGGGTAGAGCGACTGCAGTTGCGCCGCGTCGAGCTGCCCGAGGCCGATGAAACGATCGACGCCCGGGAAGCGATCGACGCAGATCAGCGACACTCGTCCGGCATCGGGCGCGAGCGCGCGACGGCCGATCAGGTCGAGGACGCGAATCAGCAGCAGCTGATCGAAAAGATCGTGCTCGAACCACAAGACGATCTCGTCGCCGCGCGCCAGCGCGTCGCCCATCGCGCGGTCCGACGCCGCCAGCCCCGCGGCGATCCGCGCCGCGGCCACCGGCTCGTCGTCGGCGAGGAACCTCGCGCGCGTCGAGTACCAGGCATCGCCGTCGACCGCCGGCGCCGGTCCCTGGTGCAGCACATCGCAGGTGATGACGACAGGCCCATCCGCAAACCGTCGCAACGTATCGCCCGCGCAGTCGCCGTTGGTGACGTGTAGAGTGCTCACGTTACTATGGTAAGAGGTTATGCAAAGGATTCAACCCGCCAGGCTGAAGCCCGGCGTGACACTCGATGCGATCGCGGAACCGGACAACTCGGCCGCGGATGCCGCCCCGACCGCGACGATCCGCGGCACGGCGCTGATCTTCTGGGACCTCAAGGTCCTCGGCAGGAAGAAGAAGCTCGACGCGATCGATACCGATCAGATCACACCCGCCGCAGACTGCGTCTCCGAGAGCCTCGACACGCTCGACGAGCGGTGGAAGGCCGGATCGTTCCGGTACCTGATGCCGGATTTCCGCGCCCGCGTACACCGCGGCGAGACGTTTCTCGTCGCCGGCGATCGCTTCGCCATCGGATCGTCACGCGAGATGAGCCCGGCAGGGCTGAAGGCAATCGCCGAAGAAGTCGGCCTCGAGATGGTGATCGTCTGCGGCCACAACATGGGTGACATCTTCCGGCGCAACGCGCTCAATCTCGGGCTGCAGGTCGTGCAGAGCCCGGACGCGGTCGCCGACGCGCGTGACGGCAACGAGTTCAGCTTCGATCCCGCGTCGCGGCGATTGACCAACGAGACGCAGGGCAAGACCTACGATCCGGTCCCGCTCAGCGCGAAGGAAGACGAAATCCGGCGCAGTGGCGGCATCTTTGCCGTCGGCCGCCGCGAATTCA
>DATFWL010000303.1:0-8736 GCA_035259385.1 Vicinamibacterales bacterium
CAAGCGGGGGATTTCCATTCTGGATCTGATCGGATTGCCTCCGGGAGCGGAGGATCTGATTCCGAGCGACATCGCCGAACAACTCGAAAAGATCGCCGTCCTCGACTACGCCGCGTCAACGAGCGACGACGTGCACGTCTATCGAGGGACGGTGCAATGCCTGGCGGATATGGGAGTGCCGTCGCTCCGGAGCTGGCCGGTCGAAGCGCCCTTGCTGAATGCCGGCGCGCCCTTCCAATTGATTCGTCGGCGCACTGCCACGCCACCGGGGCAGAACGTCGAGCCTGCGCCCTCCGGCTGGCAAATCGACCTCGCGCTCGACCGCATAGCGATCACGATTCCAGGACTCCGGCCGGCGAAGCAAGTCACGACCGGCCAACTGTCGGAATCGTATCTCGTCGTCGATGACACGAAGAGCAGAGTCCGCATCGTCGGCGGCGGCACGCTGCGCATCGCGAGTCGACCGGGCGGCGGCGCGCCGGCCGTCAGCTTCGTCGCGCCGTCGGATCCACTCGATCCCGATGCGGCCACCGGCGCGCTGTTCAGCGTCGGTTTCGATCCGCCGCATTTCTTTATCGGCGGCTCTGATGTCGGTCTCACCGTCGATCGGCTGACCTACGACGATTCGCTGGTGTTCACGCCTGAAGAGATCGTCGCGCGCGGACACGACGACACGTGGCGCGGCTTGTCGATTCGGGAAGCGACGCTGTACCTGCCGCGCAACGCGCCGTGGATCGGCGATGTGAACGTCGGCGTGCGAGATGTGCTGCTCGGTTCGCCGTTCGGCCTGCAGGGCGAGATCCGCGTCGAGTTCGGTCCGGGCACGGCGGATCCGCAGACCGTGAACTTCTTCGAACAGATCGCCGCGAACCCGATGGTCGAAGCTCAGCTCGGACCGGCGACGTTCAAGCCGGACGGTACCGGCACCGTCACCTTCACGCCGACGAGCGGGCCGACGGCGTTGATTCGAGCCGACGCCGTCGACCCATTCGTCTGGGCGCTGCCCAACCGGACGTCGACGATCACCGACAAGACCACCGGCTACTTCGCTGCGAAAGCCGGTGACCTGCTGACGCTCAATCCGGTCGGAAAAGACGAGAACGCCAACGACACGGTGGGACCACCGACCGCGATCACCTTCGTCGAGCAGACGCAGGCGCCGCCGCCGGTGATCAATCTCACGACGCCCACCGTTGCCTTCGGCAATCAGCCGTCGCTGACCAACGTCGCGTATCTGAGCGGTCCGGCGCAGCAACTGAACGATCTGCAGATCTCGTTCGGCGCAACGCCCGATTCTGCGGACAACACATGGCAACTTGGCCTCGGAGCGGTCGCCGACACGAAATGGGGAGCGGGTCCCTTCAAGCCGCATTTTCCGTCGGTGCTGGGCCGACACGATCTGGTGCTCACCGACAAAGCCAAGCACGTCCGCCGCGTCGTCGTCGAAGTCATTGCCCAAGGGTCGGTGCTGATGGCCGGCGAGCCCGGCGTCTATCAGATTGCGAACGGGCAGGCGTCGATCGTGGCGATTCGCGCGGTCGAAGGCACGTTCCAGCAGAACACGTTTTTTCAGAACGGCACCTTCGTGCCAGCGTCCGAGGCCGCCACCGTTGCCAACGGTGCCGTCAGCGTGCCAGCGCAGGAGATCGCCAGCGTGACGCTGGCGCTTGGCGCTGCGAACGACCCGGGTGGACCTGCGACCCCGACGGGCACGCCTGCGCCGGTGACCCACGTGCGCGTGCTGATGGACTTTAACAACGAGCACGAATACTCGTGGGGCGATCTCGGACTGCCTGGGCCGTGTACTCCCGCGACGCTGCGCGACTGGGCCGCGAAGTTCCCGGGCAACGAGTTCGTCGTGATCGGCCGCACCTGCGACATCGGCACCGACGAGCGCAACACCCAGTTGTCGCAGCAGCGCGCCGACCGAGGGCGCGACATGCTCACGGCGACGACCGATCCCGACGCGATCGACAACGTGCGCGTCCACGCCCGCGGCGAGGCGTGGACGTGGTCCGAAGTCGGCGACGATCCCGCCGGTCAGAACGCCGAGGACGCCAGCCAGGACTTCAACGCCGACGACAAGATCGTCAAGCCGAAGGCACTGATCAAGGCGCAACATCCCGAACTCGTCGGCAACGACAAGTTCCTGCCGCTTCGACTCGAGTACCGGCGCGTCGACATCCACGTCAGCGGCCAGGTCACACCCAACGCGAACACGCCGGTGCAGCCCAACACATCGGCTCTGCAGACGCCGGAGTTGCGGCGCGCGCTCGTGCCCGGCAAGGACAGCAACGTGCCGATGCTGCCGGTGCCGAACAGCAGCCGCCGCGCCTATCGCGTGCAGCTCACGGTGCAGTGGGACAGCCCGACGGTCGCCAATCTCAGCGACGCGATTCCGACGAAGGCGGAGCTGCTGGTCACGTGGAAGAAAGCGCAACTCGACCTCCCGAACATCGGTCAGCAGACGACGCCGGTCGGGCCAGAAGTCTTCACGATCATCGGCCGCTGGACCTACGACCCGCGCAGCACAGCGACCGAGTTCATGCTGTCGTTCGCCGACGAGGGCACCCCCGACGGCATCTTCTCGATTGATCAGAAAGTTGTTGCCACCGCGTTCCTCCTCGGTCCGGCGCTCATTTCCGGAATCGGGAAGAGCAGCGTCACCGGTGCCGGCGTGCGGCTCGGCGCGCTCCTCGGCGCGTGCGTCGCCGCGTCCCAGTTCGCGACGTCGGGCAAAGTGGCGTTTCACAAGATCGAGATCGACGAGAAACAGAAAGCGCTGAACACGCTGAAGGGAAGCCGGCAGCGGATCCTGTTCGACTACACGACGCAGGTCGATTTCGCGATCGCGGCGAACGTCATCAACATCAGTTCGTCGAAGCCGATCAAAGTCAAATACAAGAACGCCGGGATCGAGATCGACAATCAGAAGACCGGCCTCGATCGCTTCAATGTCGTCTACGAAGGCGCCAGCTTCGACATCGTCGATCCGGGGCAGTGGACGATCTCTGGTCCGCTCGGCGATCTCTTGCGCGTCGTCGGGACGAAGACAGGATCGGGTTCGACCTGGTACGAGTTCACGCTCGCGTTTGCGCTCGATCTCGGAGTGGTCAAGATCACGAGCGCCACGCTTCGCGTGACGTTCCCGAAGGACAACAACGGCAGCCTGGGCATCGAGCTGCGCGGCCTCGGCGTCGAGGTGAACATCCCGGGTGTGCTATCGGGCCAGGGAAGTCTCTCGGTCGGCAGCAACGGTGACTTCGCCGCCAACATCGGGGTGAAGATCATCCCGGCCAACATCACCGCTCGCGCCGGGTTGTCGATCGCGAAGCCGGAAGCCGACATCGAGATGTCGCTGATCCTGCCGGTCGGCATTCCGCTCGGATCGAGTGGCCTCGGCATCTTCGGCTTCGTCGGCCGCTTCGTCGCGAACGGCAAGCGATCGCTCGGCGCGAACGCCGATCCGGTGCAGCGGGAGATCGACTGGTACTACAAACCGCCGCCGAAGTACGAACCCAAACAGGGCGAATGGGCGCTCGGCCTCGGCGCGGTCGTCGGTACGTTGCCCGATACCGGATTCACGTTCAACGCCGTCGGCATGGTGACGGTCGCTTTTCCCGATGTGGAAGTGATCGTCAGCCTCGACGCGAAGATGCTGAGCAAAGCGTCGACGCCGACCGACAGCGCGCAGAAACCGCAGCAGCAGTCGTTCACTCTGCTCGGCATCATCGCCGTCAGCCAGGACGCGCTGGTGCTCGGAGTCCGCGGCGAGTACAAGATTGACAAGCTCCTCGACATCAAAGTGCCGATCGACGGCTACTTCCCGTTCACCGGCAAGGGCGACTACTACCTGCGAATCGGATCGGACGCTCAAGGCGGGCGGACGGGCGATCCGGTCACCATCCTGGTCCTGCCGGGCATTCTCGGCTTGAAGGCGTGGGCCTACTTCATGATCGAGCAGAAGCAACTGCTGCTGCTCGGCGGCAAGCCGAATCTCAACTTCAACGGCTTCTCGATCGGGTTCGGCGCCGGCTGGCACGTCGACTGGCACGCCGGCCCAATCGCGCTCACGGCGAGCGCGGAGTTGAACGTCGGTCTCGGCACCAAGCCGTGGCTGGTCGCCGGCGAAGTCGACGTCGCCGGCAAGCTGTCGCTGATCGTGATCAGCATCTCCGCGCACGGTTCGATCTACGCGCTCGTTCGCGATGCCGGCTACGACCTCGAGGCGGAGTTCTGCGGCAAAATCGACCTGCTCCTGTTCTCGATCGAAGGCTGCGTGAAGATCCACGCAGGCAATCTGAAGGACACGATTCCGGCCCCCGATCATCCGCTCCTCAAAGTGGACCTGACCGATCGGCGCGGCGCGGTGACTGGCGCCGCGGTGCAGTCGAGCCCGTTCCCCAGCGTGTGGCCGGACACGACGCCGGTGCTGCAGTTCTCGCACGCCGTGCAGAACAATCTGAGCGGCGGCGCGTTCGATCCCGGCCCCATCCTGCCCGGCGATCCATGGAGCGGGGCGACCGAGCTGAAGTACGCCTACCGGCTGACCGGCCTGAAGCTGCTCAAAGGCGGTGTCGAGCAACCGGGGCCGTTCGACTCCGTCTGGTGGTGGCCGACGCACGCAGGCGGTGTGATCGATCCGAACGGCGTCGCGCCTTCTGAACACGAAGCGCGATCGCTCGCCCTTCTCAGCTGGCATCCGGCGCCATGGCTGCGCAATCTGAGCGACGGCGGCCAGGGCGGACCGGCCGATCCGGCCAAGACGCTTGCGCACGTGTGCGATCCGCCGATGGTGCCGCCGCGCAATTGGGCGCTCGGGTGGAACGCCACCAAATTTGGACCGGGATCGGTGAAGCTGCGGCCGAACGCGGCTGTCGGCGCGCCGATGGTCTGCTACTTCACGATCGAAGGCAAAGAGACCGGAGCGGGCAAACCGTATTCCGCGTATCAGGCGATCGTGAACGCCACTGGCGGCAACGTCGTACCGGGCGGCGTCCAGCAGTTCCCAGTGAACGTGACCATCCCGCAGGAGAACATCGTCGTCCACGGCGGCTACGAGATTCCCTACGTCGCCGAGCAGGTGCACTTCCTTCACACGCTCCAGTTCGACGGCGCGCTCGCGGCGGCGGTGACGCAGCCGGCGCTGACGCTTGCGATCTGGGACAAGGGCGATCGGAAGCCGATTGGAACGCCCCGCTGCGATTCGTTCGCGGACCTTCATGTCGGCACGAAACTGCCGAGTCCGTTCGTGCACAATTCAGTGAAGTACGAAATCCTCACGACGCCGACAACGGCGCCCACGCCGATCTCCACGGCGGCCGGCGTCGCGCTGTGGGTCGCTTCGGCGGGGATGCGGATCACGCTGCCGGCCGCGTCCGCGCAGGTGTCGATCGACACGATCCAGTTCGGCAACGTGCCGATGACGATATGGGCGTACGACGCGGCAGCGAATCCGGTCGGCTTCGCTGCCGGCACCGCCGCCGCGAATGTCGTTCAGACGCTGACCGTCAGCGGCGCCGGCATTACGACGCTCGTCGCCTTCGGCGGACAGACATCGCCGCGCGTCGCCGGCGGCGCCATCCTGAAGGTGTGCTTCGCGACGACGGCGTTCACGGTGGCCAGCGGCACATTCCCGGCCGTTGAAGGGACGCTCAGCAACACGACAGCCCTCGTCTCGTGGCCGGGCGTCGTCGTCGCCACGATTGCGGTGCCTGGCGGCAGCATCCGGCTGGTTCGCTACACGCCGCCGTCTCAAGCGGGCGCGAACTGGCGATCGTTCCGCGTCGAGCAGTGGGATGGAGGGCACGTCTACATCGCCAGCCTCGGCGGCGTGAGCTGGCCTGTCGACGGCATTCACAAGCAGAACGAGGACGCGAAGGACGGCAACAAGAACAATCTCGCCAACCCGTCCGGGCCGAACAACCCGAAGCCGGAGAAGCGCGCGCTGCTCGATCCCGATACCGACTACCAGATCGAGATCCACGTGCAGTGGCGCGGCTGGCGCAAACCGAAGCCCGACGACCCGGCGCCGAACGATCCGGCGCCGCCGCCGCTCGACGATACAGGCTGGACTGATTTTCCGGTGCTGACCTATGGCTTCCACACCGCGCCGGACGCGGGCGATCTCCCCCCGAGTCCGCCGCCGGTCGACTTTCTCGCAGAATCGACATTCGACGCACGCGGCGTCGCTCGCTACGTGAACGGCTTCGATCCCGACGGCACGGGCGCGCCGCATTTTCTCGATGACGCGATCGCAGTGAACTTCTCGGTCGACTATCTGGAGCAACTGCTCGCCCAGTACGGACGCGGAATGGTGTTCAAGCTGCGCCGCACCGATCCTCCGGCCGGTGCGCTCAGTTCGGGTGCGTTTCCAACGGAGATCGAGTTCCTTCCGCCGCCTGACGTGCCGTTCCAGCTGGATTGGAAGGATTCGTCGGCGAAGGACGTCGCCGATGCCTACTTCGACGCGTCGCTGCAACTGGCACCGTGCATCAACCCGAAGGTGACGACCGGCGGGGCGACGGCGGCGCTCACCGCGGCGCTCGAGCCGCGTGCCGACTACGATCTGCTGCTCGTCGCGCCGCCGCTCGCAGAGCTGACGAGCGATCAGATTTTGATCGACCGCGGGCACTTCCGGACGTCGCGTTATCGCAATCCGACCGCGATGCTGAAAGCGCTCGGGTTCTCCACTGGCGCCAAGCCGAATGCGATGCTGCCGCACGATGCGTTGCTCACCGACGACGTGTCGAAGAAACCGTGGCCGCCGCCGGCGGCGAAAATGACCAATGATCAGGACTTCGAACAGACGCTGTCGTCTCTCCAACTCGATCCATGGCCGCTGGCGACCGAGCCGCGGACCACGTTCATCTGGCGCTGGTCCGCCGGCGTGTGCAAGCTGGCGGCGGTGATTCTCGAGTGCGACGAGCCGCTGATCCGTGCAGGACGGATGAGCCTCGGCAATCTCTCGATCGGCGCCGCGTCATTCGCGTTGGCGCGCTCCAACGCGGCGACGACGCGAGTGATGTACACGCTCGCGGCGCCGATCGTTCCGGCCGACGGGGACGTGCTGAAGCTGGAAATCCAGGACGGCGCGAACACGGTGGTCGGCCGACGCAGCCTCATTCCAGTTCCACGCCTGATTTACCAGGAGGTCTTATGAGCGGTCTAGCTCCGCAGTGGGCCTTCAGCGCGCAGGCGATCGATGGCGCTGGCGATTCACATCTCGCGCCGGGGATCCACGTCCGACTGCTCGTGTCGCAGTTGCTGGGCCTGCCGATTCGTCCGTTCGCGGTGAGCCGCATTTCGCTTGGACAAGGCGCCATGAATACGCCTGGCGGCATCCGCACCGATGTCACCTGGACCGATTCGCACGGCGTCACGCTGGTCGCCCCGTTCACCGTCAGCGCCGGCAACCCGGTAACCGGTTGGCTGCCCGGCCCCGCGCAAGGTGTCTGCTGCTGGATCGAGGTGATGGCGTCGCCGGCCGCCGGATCGACGTTGAAGGTGGATGCCGTCGTGAACACCGACCGCGGACCTGCGGCTGTGGCCACGGCGGCGCAGCCGAAGTATCGCGTGTCGGCATCCCGGATCGAACGCGTCGTCGTCTCGGGGAGTGGAACGGTCAGCGGTGTGGTGTGGGTGAACGCGGTGAACGTCGCGAAGGAGACAGCCTCGATTTACCGTCTGCTGTCGCTGCCGATCACCGGCGGTCAGCGCTACGGCGGCCTCGCCACGGCCGCCGCCGACGCGTCGGCCAGAGTCTCGCGTGGCGCACCGACGCGCACACCGCTGTACGATGCGGTGACGGCGGCGAACGCCCTGTCGGCGCCGGCGATTCTCAATCCGACCGCGGCCGAAGCCTCGCGGATTGCGACAATCACGACGAAGCCGGCGGTATGGCTCGACCGGCTCGTCAACGATCTGTCGAAGCCTCCCGACGAATTGATCGAGACGCTCGCGGTCACCGAGCTTGCGGGAGGCACGAGCGACGTCAGTTGTCTCGGCGGATTGTGGCTCGCCGCGCTGGACGCCGGTGTGAATCGATGGCTCGGTCTCGGCGACGTCGACAACACGCCGCCGAGCAACACGCCCGGCGACGTGATCGCGTACGTCATTCGCGGCGGATGGCAGCAGGACCTTGGTTCGATCGACGATCCCGATCTCTTCTTCACGCTTCCGGGATCGGCGAAGGTGACGACGGTCGCGGCGATGGCGACGACGCTGCCGCCGGGAGCCGCCATGCCGCCGCAGGCGCGAGCGCCATTCTGGGATCTCTACACCGTCGCCTGCGCGACGATCGCTGGGCCCCCGGCGCGCCCGCCGGTGCCGACTCTGACCGTCAGTCAGCGGCACTGGATGCCGATCACGCCGCCGTCGGCACAGCGCGAGCTGTTCGTCCGCGCTTCGAACCTGATGGGCGGCGCGGCGGCCGCGCTCGCGCGCATCGATGCGAGCACCACGATCGGTCTGAACGACACGTCGTCGTCGGGGACGCTGCCGCTCGTGCCGTCGGCGCCCGGCGACGCGACCACGCCGGGACAAGGTGACTTCTTCGATCGCATTGCGCCGGCGACCGCGGTCAGCTACAAGCTCGCGCAGCGCGACTGGTTCGGACGCTGGAGCGACTGGGGCCAGGTGAACGCACCCGCGGGGCAACGGCCCGCGCCGCCGCGGCCGGTGCTGCAGGTCTTCTACACGCCGCCGGATCCCGCAACATTCGGCGCGCCGATCACG
>DATFWL010000304.1:0-4489 GCA_035259385.1 Vicinamibacterales bacterium
GAACTTCCGCACCTTCGCGCAGATGTAGCCGCCGGTCACCGGATTCTTGTGCGATCCGTTGATCGTGATCACCTTGCCGTGCTGCACGGTGACCGCCAGGCTGCACGCGTCAGGACAGTCGAGCGGGCAGGCGGTCTCGACAATCGACGCCGGCCCGCCGAGGCTCGGCTCGCGCGCCGGTTCGTCGAACTTGCCAGGCTGATGTGCCATCCCGCTACGATACCATCAGCGCAGAGGCGGTGCATCGCGTCTCACCGCGGAGCGCGCAGAGAATGCAGAGTTACTCTTTTCATCCAGCACGCATGCGAGAAACCGAACCGCGAACCAACGGACCAGAACCGCGAACCAACGAACCAGAACGTGCGGCTAGAGAACCAGAACCTGTAACCAAAGAACCAGAACCTGCAACCGAAGAACGAGAACCAGAACCCCGAACCGCGAACCGCGAACCGCGAACCCGCCCGCGCGTCGTGATCGTCGGCGGCGGCTTCGGCGGGCTGAACGTGGCGCGCGCGCTGGCTGGTGCGGATGTCCAGGTCACGCTCCTCGATCGGCACAACTACCATCTGTTTCAGCCGCTGCTGTATCAGGTCGCCACGGCGTCCTTGTCGCCGGGCGATATCGCGTCGCCGATTCGGTGGATCCTGCGCGGGCAAGAGAACGTCGAGGTCCTGCTCGCGGAGGTTCGCCAGATCGATCCGATCGCCCGCCACGTCGTCGTCGACGGCGGCGAGACCATCCCGTACGACTACCTCGTGCTCGCGCCCGGCGCGTCGCACGCCTACTTCGGCCATCCGGAATGGGAGCCGCGGGCGCCTGGCCTGAAAACGCTGGACGACGCGCTCGAGATGCGACGCCGGATGCTGGCCGCGTTCGAGGCGGCGGAGCGCGAAGCCGATCCAGACCGGCAGCGCCGGCTGCTGACGTTCGTGATCGTGGGCGCGGGGCCGACGGGCGTCGAGCTCGCCGGCGCGCTGGCGGAGATCGCGCGGCAGTCCCTCGTACGCGATTTCCGTCGCATCCGACCGGAGTCCGCACGGATCGTGCTCGTCGAGGGGACTCCCTGGGTGCTCGGCACCTTTGCCGAGCGGCTGCGCGCCGCGGCGCGAAAGGCGCTGGAGCGGCTCGGCGTCGAAGTGCGTACCGGGTCGATCGTCACCGCCATCGACGATGCGGGTGTGACCGTCAGGCACGGCGAACGGTCGGAGCGGATCGAGGCGGGAACTGTGCTGTGGGCGGCGGGTGTCGCGGCGTCACCGATCGCCGAGTCGATCGGCGTCCCGCTCGATCGCGTCGGGCGCGTGACGCCCGAGCCGACGCTCGCGCTGAAGCAGCATCCGAACATCTTCATCGTCGGCGATCTGGGCGCGTTCGTGCAGGATGGAAAGCTGCTGCCCGGTGTCGCGCAGGTGGCGATGCAGCAGGGCACGCAGGCGGGGAAGAACATCCTGCGCGCCATCGCCGGCCAGCCGCTCGAGCCGTTCCACTACAAGGACTACGGGATCATGGCGACCATCGGCCGCGGGTCCGCGGTCGGCGACGTCTTCGGTTTGAAGATTTCCGGCTTCTTCGCGTGGATCTTCTGGATCTTCCTGCACATCTTCTGGCTGATCGGGTTCCGCAACCGCTTCGTCGTGATGAGCGAGTGGGCGTGGGCCTACTTCTCGCTGCAGCGGCGCGTACGGTTAATCACCGGAGCGAACGTGCCGCGCGCGGATTGATTGACCGCTCGGCTAAAGCCTTCGCGCTACGTTCGAAAACTCGTCGGGCGCCGACGGACTCATTGGGGCCGGCGTGTCACGATCCGGACGCCGGCGACGTTGCTGTCGCCGACGACGACTTCCGTCGGCGGATCCGCTTGCCAGCCGCCGCCGGGCACGACCCCCTGTCCCGCTCCAGACGACGCGATGACCACACCACCGGACACGCCGCCGCTCGGCGACACGGTCGTGCTGCCGCCGGAACTCCAGCTGACCATTCCTCCGGCGCCGGGTCCTCCGATGGCGATTGGCACTGACGCCGACGCGCGATAGGTTCCCGCGACCACGTTGTCGATCGCAAAGCGGCCATCCTCGCCGCTGCGCCCGTTGCCGGCGGGTCCCATGAAGGTGCCGTTCCGCGGATCGCTCATCAGCATGATCATCGCGCCCGCGATCGGACTGCCCTTCTCGTCGACGACGATGCCGGAGACGCGAAAGGCGGGCAGCGTCAGCAGCATGAAGGAGATGTTGCCGACTTCTGCGCCGCGCGCGACGGCGATCGGCTGCGCGGTGGCGGCGTCCGTCGTCCCGGGATAGTAGGTGGTGGCGAGCGTCGTGCGGGCGGTGCCCTGGGCCGGCGGCGGCATGACACCAGGTCCACCGAACGGCGACGGCATGTGGGGTGCGGCCGAGACGTAGTACTCGCCGGGCGGCAGGCCCGAGAGGCGGAACTCGCCGAGGTCGTTGGTCTGCTGCATTCCCTGCATTGGCGCCGGAATCAGGCGGCTCTGCGTGCCCGGGCCCGAGAACCGTCGCAATGCCATCACGCGAACATCGGACTGCGGTTCGCCCGATGGACTCACGATCCGTCCGGTGATGACTGCGCCCTTCTGCAACTGGATGGCGAAGTTGTCGATCGACTGCCCCTCGGCGAGTTGAATCGTGCGTCCCCGGCCTGTGTCTTCGAGCGGTGCGTAGCCAGTGCGCTGAACGTCGATGCGGTACTCGCCGGGCTTCAGTCCGCTGAACGCAAAGCGGCCATTCTGATCGGTGGTTGTCTGCGGCGGCGGTCCGTACGGCATCGTCATCGGTGTCGGTCGGGCTCCCGGGAACAGCATCACGCGCGCGTCGGCGAGCGGTGCGTTCGTGCCTTCCACGGTCACTTGTCCCGCGAGACGGCCCGCGGCGCTCGGCGCGGGCGCCGGCGCCGGATTCTGAACAAGGGTGACGGCGACAATGAGCTGAAGCATCGCGTGCATGACGTTCGCCTCGAACGTGATTCGAATCGTGACCGCCCGCGGGCTGCTGCGGGCAGCCGCGACTCACACGCCTAGATTAGACTCCTTCCTGATGAAAAAGGATTTCGCGTTCGAGATGGCCGCCTCGGCCGTGCGCTTCGGCGTCGGAGTCACTCGCGAAGTGGGCGCCGACCTGAAGGAGATTGGCGCCTCCCTCGCGCTCGTGGTCACCGACCCGACGGTCGCGAAGCTGCCGCCGGTACGCAGCGTCGTCGATTCGCTTGGCGCCGGCGGCGTGCCATACGTCCTCTACGACCGCGTGCGTGTCGAACCGACCGATGCATCGTTTCAGGACGCGATTGCATTCGCGGCGGCGCATCGGATCGATGCGATCGTCGCCGTCGGCGGCGGCTCGACGATCGACACGGCGAAAGCGGTGAACCTCTACACGACCTTCCCGCCCGCCGACTTTCTCGATTACGTCAATCCGCCGATCGGCAAGGGCCTGCCGGTTCCCGGCCCGCTCAAGCCGCTGATGGCGATTCCGACCACCGCGGGCACCGGCAGCGAGACGACCGGCGTCAGCATCTTCGACTACCAGGCGCTCCACGCAAAGACCGGCATCGCGAACCGCCGGTTGAAGCCGACGCTCGGCTATCTCGATCCGGAGAACACGCGAACGATGCCGTCGGCGGTCGCCGCGTCGACCGGCCTCGACATTCTCAGCCACGCAGTCGAGTCGTACACGGCGATGCCGTTCACCGATCGGCCGCTGCCCGATCGTCCCGCGCTTCGTCCCGCGTACCAGGGATCGAATCCGATCAGCGACATCTGGTCGCTGCAGGCGCTGCGGATGGTCACGAAGTACCTGGCGCGCGCGGTCGACGATCCTGACGACGACGACGCGCGCGCGCAGATGCTGCTGGCCGCGTCGTACGCCGGCGTCGGATTCGGGAATGCCGGCGTGCATCTGCCGCACGGCATGTCGTACCCGGTGTCGGGGCACGTCAGGAGTTACCGTGCGCCCGGGTACGCGATCGATCATCCACTCGTGCCGCACGGGCTCTCGGTGATCCTGAACGCGCCGGCAGTCTTCCGGTTCACCGCCTCGTCGAACCCGCAGCGGCATCTCGAGGCGGCGGGCGCGCTCGGCGCGGACGTCTCGCGGGTGCACGCCGCCGACGCCGGACGCGTGCTCGCCGATCGCATCACGTGGTACATGCAGCGCCTGAACACACCGAACGGGCTGAAGGCGATCGGCTACTCGACCGCGGACATTCCGGCGCTCGTCGAAGGAACGATTCCGCAGCATCGCGTCACGAAGCTGTCACCGCGACCGGCTGGTCCGGATGAGCTCGCATCGCTCTTCGAAGACGCGATGGTCGGCTGGTAATTTGCACGACTCTCGCGGGAGGGGTCGATGAAGCACGCAGCGGTCACAGGCTTCGGCAGCGCGGTCGAGATCGAGCCGAAACCGTAACCAATGCGCAGGCTGCCCTCGGCGTGGCGGGCGCTCCATCGCGATCTCGCGAAGAAGGCCACAGCCAACGC
>DATFWL010000305.1:0-7492 GCA_035259385.1 Vicinamibacterales bacterium
CCCGTAGGATTCCGAGCTGTAGGCGCTGCGCAGCAGTGCCAGCGCCACGGGGAGGGGGAACATCTCTGGCTTGTTGACGGCGATCAGAGGCCAGAGAAAGTCGTTCCACGCCGAGCGAAAGGCGAAGATCGCTAGCGCCGCCAGCACCGGCTGCGACAGCGGCAGCACGATCCGTGTGAAGACCTGCCACGCATTGGCGCCATCGATGCGCGCGGCCTCCTCGAGGTCGCCGGGCATCGTGAGAAAGAACTGGCGGAGCAAGAACACGCCGAACGCGAATGACATCGCGGCCTCGGGCACGATGAGTCCCTGATAGGTGCTAAGCCAGCCGAGTTGCTGGACGAGCACGTACTGCGGCACCAGGACGACTGCATTCGGAATCATCAGGCTGCCGACCAGGAGCGTGAAGACCACGTCGCGTCCCGGGAACCGCATGCGGGCCAGTGGGTAGGCGGCCATCGCCGCAGTGACCACGACGATGACGACGGCGCCGAGCGCGATCACGAGGCTGTTGGCGAAGGCACGACCGATGCGCGCCGTCCGGGAGCTACTGAGGAGCACCTCGTGGTAGTGCTCCATCGTGACCGGCCACGGAATCCACTCCGGTGGCAGCCGCACGATGTCCGCGGTCAGTTTGAGCGACGTCACGAGGACCCAGACGATCGGCGCCAGCCAGACGATGGCCAACAACCCGAGCGCCAGCGTCAGCGCGAGCGTTTGCAGCCGCGGCCTGCGCATGGTCAGTATTCCGTGTGCCCGCGCAGCAGGCGGAACTGCAGGACGGAGAAGACCATGATGATCGCGAACAGCACCCACGCCATCGCCGATGCGGCGCCAAACTGGAAGAAGTTCTGAAACGCCGTCTCGTAAAGATGCTGGACGACCGTACGCGTGGCATCGCCTGGTCCGCCGCCGGTGAGCACGAAGACCTGACCGAAGATCTGAAACGAGCCGATGACGTGCGTGACGACGACGAATAACAGAATTGGGCGCAAGAGCGGCAACGTGATCGCCCCGAACGTGCGCGTGCCGCTGGCGCCGTCGAGGGCGGCGGCCTCGTAGAGCTCTCGCGGGATGTCCTGCAGGCCGGCGAGGTACACGACCAGGTAGTAGCCGGTCACCCACCACACCGTCGTCGCGATGATCGCCCACATCGCTGTCACAGGATCCGCCAGCCACGAGCGCGCCGGCACGCCGAGCGCGCGCAGATAGTAGTTGAACGGCCCGACGACGGGATCGAGCAGCCACAGCCACGCGAGCCCGACGGTGACCACCGACAGCGTGAACGGAAAGAAGAAGATTCCGCGCAGCACGGTGCGCAAGGCACCGCGATTGAGCGCGAGGGCGAGCAGCAACGGCACCGCGAGGATCGGCAGCGTACTGGCTGCGGTGTAGAACGCGGTGTTCCAGAGGCTGACCGCGAAGCGTGTGTCGTCGGCCAGCCGCGCGTAGTTGGCGACGCCGACGTACTGGTAGGTCGCCCGGCCGAGCCGCGCGTTGGTGAATGACAGGCGCAGGCCTTCCAGCAGTGGATAGACACGAAAGATCGCGAAGAGCAGCAGGCCGGGGAGCAGGAACAGGTAAGCCGTCCGCGTCTGCCGGCGTCGGCGACGCGGCACGCTCAGTCCGGCAGCGCGTTGATCTGGCGCGCCAGGTCCTCCATCGCGACCTTCGCTGGCTTCTGTCCCGTGTACATGCTGTCGATCACCGGCCGCGTGACGTTTTCCGCCGCCACCCACTTCGGCGTCGGTTGGCCGACCTGCCAGTTGGGCGCCTGGCCGAGCAGCGTCTTGAGCACGGGATCGGCGGTGAGGCGTGGATCGCCGTGGGCCTTGCGATGCGCCGAGACCTGTCCGGCCTTGAGCGTCCACTCCGCCACGTGGTCGGTCATCCAGCGAATGTGCGTCCAGGCCGCCTCGCGCTTGGCCCGATCCGCGGCCTTCGGCTTCGGGAAGGCGTACTGATGCGGCATGGACCACACGACAGGCTGTTTGAACAGGCGCGGCACCGGTGCGGCGGTGAAGTCGACCTTCGCCTCGCGCAGGCCGGTGAAGTTCCACGAGCCCGCGATCCACATGCCGAGCCGACCGGCGATGAACGCATCGCGACAGTTCGCATTGGCGGGCGGGGCGATGCCGAGCGCGCCGCCCAGGCCCGCCCAGAATTCGGCGGCCTCGAGCGCGGCCGGCTCGGCCACGCCGGCGCGCTTGAGATCGGGCGTGAAGATGTTCGCGCCGTTCTGCCAGAGCAGGTTGTGGAAGCCCCACGTATAGCGCCCCGGGTTCAGCGTGCCGATCGCGAAGCCGAACGTGTCGGCCTTCGTCATCTTCTTGGCCATGGTCACGAGCTCGTCTCGGCTGGCCGGCACGTTGGGCTTGCCGTCGCCGCCGGTGAGCCCGGCGCCCTTCATCACCGTCGTGTTGAGGTAGAGCAGATGCTGCGGCACGTCGAGCGGCAGGGAATATCGCTTGCCCTGGAACGTTCCGCCCTGCCACGTGACCGGGAGATATTCGTCGCCGCGAAAACCCTTCGACGCCGTCATCGCATCGTCGACCGGCTCGAGCACGCCGTCGTTCGCGAAGTGCGGCACTTCCACGGTGTGGATGAGCACGAGGTCCGGTCCTTCACCGGCGGGCACGGACACCTGGAGCTTCGGGTAGAGATCGGCCCACTGCAGTCGCTGTTGCTCGATGCGAATGCCCGTCTCACGCGTGAACCGGTCGATGAGATCGTCCATCACCTTGCCGTCGGCTCCGGTGAGGCCGTTCCAGTAGGTGATCGTTGCCTTGGTCTGCGCGGCGCCATAGCGCGGCCACAGCGTGGCGGCCGCTGCAGCGGATGCGAGCAGGAACGTCCGACGGCTCACGCGGCTCATAGCGGCAGAATCTACCACGGACGGAGTATAGTCGTCCGCCATGACGCGAATCGGCATCGATCTTCGCCGGCGCCTCGGCACCATCGACCGCCGCATCTTCGGTCAGTTCATCGAGCATCTCGGGCGCTGCATCTACGGTGGCGTGTACGACGAGGGCTCGCCGCTAACCGACGCGCGCGGCTTCCGGCTCGACGTGCTGGATGCCGCGCGGCCGCTGCGCATTCCCATCTTGCGATGGCCGGGCGGCAACTTCGTCAGCGGCTACCATTGGCTCGACGGGGTCGGGCCCAAAGACCAGCGCCCGCGCCGCAGTGAGCTGGCCTGGTACGCGGAGGAGTCGAATCGCTTCGGCACTCACGAGTTCATCGACTACTGCCGCGTGCTCGGCACCGAGCCGTTCATCTGCGTCAACATGGGCTCGGGCACGATGGACGAGGCGCAGGCATGGGTCGAGTACTGCAACGGCACGGGGAACACGTCCTGGGCGAATCTTCGCCGCCAGCACGGCCATCCCGAGCCTTACCGGGTGCGCTACTGGGGCCTCGGCAACGAGATGTACGGCGGCTGGCAGATCGGCAATATGAATGCGCACGACTACGTGAAGAAAGCGCGCGCGTTCGCCGTGGTCATGAAGCGGACGGATCCGTCGATTCAGCTCATCGGCTGTGGCGAGAGTGGCTGGAGCGAGTGGGACGAGATCACGCTGCGTGGGCTCGCCGAATTCATCGATTATCACTCGATCCACCTGTACACCGGAGGACCGGACCACTACGCAACGGTATTCCAGTCGCATCAGGCCGAGCGCGCCGTCCGCATCTGCGCGGCGCTGATCGAGCGCGTGCGCTATGCGCAGCGGATTGCGCATCCGATCTATATCGCGTTCGACGAGTGGAATGTGTGGTGGCGGACGCGCAGCCACGACGATCGTGTGGGCGGCGTCGAGGAGCGGTACACGCTCACGGACGCGCTCGCCGTTGCGACGTACCTGAATGGGTTCATCCGCCAGTGCCGCGTGGTGCGCATCGCGAACTTTGCGCAGCTCGTCAATGCGATCGCGCCGATCTTCACCAGTCCGACGGGCCTCTTCCTGCAAACGATCTATCATCCGCTGCGGCTCTTTGCGGAGCACACGCAGGAAGTCGCGCTGGACGTGCAGGTCGAGGGCGAGACGTACGAGCTGCGGCCGGAACAGGAAGAGCCGAGCGGCCGCGTGCACCACGTCGCCGACCTAGGGCCGTTCACGATGGTCGATGCGACCGCGACCTGTGATGGCGCCGGGCTCGCGCTGGCGGTTGCGCTGGTCAATCGCGCCCGGGATCGCGACATTCCCGTGACGCTCGATCTCGCCGATGCGGTCATCGACGGGGCCGTGAACGTCTGGGAGGTCAACGGGCCGGACGTCGCGGCGACGAACTCGTTCGAGACGCCGGACGCGGTGCGCGTGCGGGAGCGAAAGCTTGACGCCCGCGGTGCGACACTGTCATTCACGGCCCCGGCGCACTCCGTGATGATGCTGCGCTTCGATGTGCGTCGATGACCCATCTCGCCATTGGCGCGGTGATGGACCGCGCGCGCCCGGCGCCGTCTCGCCACTTTTCCGCCCGGATCTCAGTGCCCGGCGTCTTGCAAGTTCGGCGCTCGCCGGGGTGGCCGAACCGCGTCGGGGTTGGCTGCCCTGTGTAGGGCGCCGCGTCATCGGCTGCTACCGTTTTGCTCCCACACGATCCAAAACACCCCGAAAAACGCTGAACCATGACGCAGCGAGACTGAACGCATAACTCTCGAGCACCTGACGGCGTTTCTCCAAACGATCAGAGGGTTACCGACATGCCCCGAGGCAGCTCATAACCCAAAGGTCGCTGGTTCAAAGCGGGCCCGCAACCAGTGGGATCAAGGGGTTGGCGCACACCGCGCCCTTCGTCGTTTCTGCTCCCATTTTGCTACCAGAGCTCGATCTCGATCTCTTTGGGATCCGCGACCGCCGCGTCGTTCGAGATGAATGGCCGATAGGCCCGTGATGAAGTCGGTACGACGAAGGAGAAGAAAAGGCATGGGCTTGGCGTACTTTCGGACATCCGGAACCCTTGCGGCCTTGATGAGATCATCGACACTCCGCTCAGGGTAGACGAGGCAGACGAGCTCGATGGGGATCTTCGTGAGGCCCTTCCTGTCTGTTTGTCTTGCAGGGGCTGAGGTAACGTACGAATGTCTGCGATGTCGTCGAGAGCGGGCGACCCGGTGTCGGAACCGCGCAGTCTCTGTGCGATCCCATCAGCTTCCGCCGAAAGGGCTCGGGCCGAGCGTGCGGTGAGTTGCGGCTCAGACGCGGGGCAAGGCGAGGACTGAACCGGATCGGAGCTCCAGCTCGTCGACGTGTCCCGTCATCGTCGTGTCGGATGTTCGGAAGTGAAGATGCGCCGTCCGCCCAGAAGGGATAAAGATGCCCTCGTGCTTGTCCGACCAGAATCCGATCATCTCCGCAGCCACATCCTCGACGGCGAACTTGACCTTGATCCGTTCGTGAGCCTCCGGGGAGTGCGGGGCGTCGTCGCCCTTGTTGAAAATGTGGAACCCGAGGCGTGCCACCGTCCCCTGAAGCAGGAACGGAAAAGGCCGGGTGGTGTCGAGCCCAGCGTCCCCGGCGGCGGCCGCCACGAAGGTCTCGACGTCGCGATAAGTCCTGACCGCGCGCGGGACCGGTATCTGCCGCCACGCTTCGACGTCGACCCAGACGAGAAACAGCGCGCGGTGGCGGAAGCTCTGGTCGATAACGATCCGGCCGTCCTCGATTCGCGACACGTATGGCTGACTGTCGATGATCGTGATCTCGCCTCGTAGGCCCTCAGGCGGGCCAACCGCGTACAGATGGTTCACAGGCATGAGGGATTCGAGCGAGATCCTCGGGGTGAGATCACCACGCACGACGTCGCGTGACGCCCCGACCCACTTGACTTCGCAGATCCGACTCTGAGCCGATGCCAGTCGCCGTCGCGCATCGAGCACTGCCGTACCGCCCGCCGCGATAAACCACCGCCGAGAGACGCCGAGTCGATTAATTGTTTTTGACATGACTCCATGATCACCTCCATTGACGAAGCCAGACGACTGAACATTTCCTGAATTTTTCGTCAGACTGGCGAGGCTCCCGATGCCACGGACGTCGCCCCAGGCTGACATCGATGTCAGGAAGTTTTCAGTGGTGGGTGTCGCGTGACGCGGTGATGATCACGATGACGCGAAGGACATCACCGACCAACGGAGGAGGCTCAGCATGATGCGCACCATGATCGCGGTTATCGGATTCCTGCTCGCTGCGAGCGCGCTTTCGGCCACAGCGCAGCCAGGCTCGACCAATGCAAAGAGTGAGCTCGGGCATGCACTCGTCGGCGCGTGGCTACCGCTCGAGAGCGGCCTAGCGGTGAGCGCCGGCGAGGGCACGCCGTTGTCGGCCAAGTACGAGATCGACGATGGCGTGTTCCAGCTTTCGGTGTACACGTGGAAGTCGGACACATCCTCGGGCGACTCGTTCTCGGAAGTCATCGTGGACTTCAACACCGGGCTCGTCGCCAAGGTCGACGCAATCACGGACAGCGGAGATCTCGCCGCCGCGCAGAGTCAGAAGGTGACGATAGCGCAGGCGAAGCGGTCGCTGGGCGAGGCGACGGCGGACGTCGTTAAGGCCAACACCGGGTACCGCGCGGTCAGGGCGATGCCGGCGCTCGATCAAGGTCGACCGTTCGCGGAAGTGACGCTCGTACGCGGCGACGAGTGGAAGGTTGTCACGGTGCCCCTGAATTGAACGCGCCTGGGAGAGAGGAAAACGCACGAAGGTCGTCCTCGCGGCACCGACGCGCGGCGGTCGCCGATCCCCAAACACGTCGCTTACGGAGTGAACGCCATGCGAGTGGCTTGCCAGTCTTCAGGGTTCGCAGTCAGTCTTCGTTGTCCAACGATGCGCGTGGGCCGTAGCCGGCCCCGCGCGCGGGACGGACTACGGTGGCCTCCTTTGAGCCAGCAGTCGGCCGCATCGCACGCGGTCCGCCGGCGGCAGACCATGCCGAAACACCGCCTCGGATGTAGCGCGCGTCGAAGCCGCGCTCTCTGAGGGTCTTGGCTGGAGGAGAGATCCCCGATCCAGTCGCGAGCTGCGCCGCGAGCTCTTCGACTGAGATCGATGGTATCTCCTGGTTGGACGGATCTTCCGCCGGCAGCGCCTGATTACTGCGGAGGGCAGCGATGCGTCTGATGACGGCGGCCCAGTTGACGTTCCGCATGAACGCGTCGATGCCGGCGGCACGCTCAAACCGACAACGGGATAGCTCGAGCATCTCGCGATCGATGAAGTGACAACGTGCATGCGCGAAGGGAGGCGTCATGACATGAGCGATCGCAATTATCGAGTCGCGGTGATGTTTTCCGGAGATCCGAGCCTCCGTGCGACGGTGAAGCTCGAGGAAGCGCGGTTCGGCAACATCGCGAAGGCGCTGCGCGACGTCGGTCTCGACGTCGAGGCTGCGAGCTACGCCGACGAGGTCGCGGACGAGGTGCGCGAGCAGTTGCTGAGGGTCGACGGCGTGCTGGTCTGGGTCGATCCGGTCCGTAAGGACGGTAACCGCG
>DATFWL010000306.1:0-5769 GCA_035259385.1 Vicinamibacterales bacterium
ATGACGATCTTCGCGCTCGGCATCATGCCGTACATCAGCGCGTCGATCATCCTGCAGCTCCTCACCGTCGTGTGGCCGTATCTCGAGCGGCTGTCGAAGGAAGGCGAGCTGGGGCGCCGGAAGATCACCCAGTACACGCGCTACGGCACGATCCTGCTGAGCGTCGTGCAGTCGCTCGGGATCGCGCTGTACCTCGAGCACCAGACGAACATCGCCGGCGGCCTGCCGCTCGTCTACAACCCGGGCTGGTTCTTCCGGTTCATGACGGTGCTGACGCTGTCGACCGGCACCGGCTTCATCATGTGGCTCGGCGAGCAGATCACCGAGCGCGGCATCGGCAACGGCATGTCGCTCATCATCTACGCGGGGATCGTCGTCAACTTCCCGCACGCGGTGCTGGCGACGGTGGAGCAGATGCGGCTGGGACAGCTGTCGCTGTTCCGCATCCTGATCCTGGTCGTGCTGATGGTGCTCGTCGTGGCGGCGATCATCTT
Source organism: Vicinamibacterales bacterium (assembly GCA_035259385.1). Lineage (GTDB taxonomy): Bacteria > Acidobacteriota > Vicinamibacteria > Vicinamibacterales > CAVVIG01 > QHWK01. The sequence continues at coordinate 495 of DATFWL010000306.1, forward strand.
CGTCGAGCGCGGCCACCGGCGGGTGACGGTGCAGTACGCCAAGCGCGTCGTCGGCCGCCGGATGTACGGCGGGTCGAGCACGCACATCCCGCTGAAGGTGAACACCGGCGGCGTCATCCCGGTCATCTTCGCCTCGTCGATCCTCGCGTTCCCGCTGACGCTGAAGGGCATGGCGTCGCAGGGGTCGTGGCTGCAGAAGGTGATCGACCAGATCGACTACGGGATGCCGCTGCACAACCTGCTCTATCTGGTCGGCATCATCTTCTTCTGCTACTTCTACACGGCCATCATCTTCAACCCGGATGACGTCGCGGAAAACATGCGGAAGTACGGCGGGTTCATCCCGGGCATCCGGCCCGGGAAGCGCACGGCGGAGTACATCGACACGATCCTGACGCGGATCACGCTGGTCGGCGCGATCTATCTCGCGCTCGTCGCGCTGCTGCCGCAGTTCCTGATCAGCGGGTTCAAGGTCGCGCCGATTCCGTTCATCGGGCCGTGGCTCGACGCGTACCTGCCGACGTTCATCACGCAGGGCATGAACGTGCAGTTCTTCTTCGGCGGCACGTCGCTGCTCATCATCGTCGGCGTGGCGATGGATACGGTGCAGCAGGTGGAATCGCAGCTCATCATGCGCCACTACGACGGGTTCATGAAGAAGACCCGCATCCGCGGACGGCGGGGGCAGTAGGTGATCGAGCCGCGCCCGGGCATGGCGCTGAACGTCGTGATGCTCGGCCCTCCCGGCGCGGGCAAGGGGACCCAGGCGGAGCGCTTCGCGCGGACGCACGGCCTGCCGAAGATCTCGACGGGCGACATCCTCCGCGAGGCGGTGCACGCCGGCACGCCGCTCGGCCGCGTCGCCAGGGAGACGATGGATCGCGGCGAGCTGGTGGGCGACGAGGCGATGATCGGGATCGTCGGGGAGCGGCTCGGCCGGACCGACACGGCGGGCGGGTTCGTGCTCGACGGGTTCCCGCGGACGGTGCCGCAGGCGACCGCGCTCGACGAGATGATGCGCGGCCGCGGCCCGCTGGTCGTCGTCGACATCGTGGTGCCCGAGGACGTGCTGCTGCGGCGCCTGGCGGCGCGGCGGATCTGCGGCGACTGCGGGATCAACGCCGCGATCGAGTGGACGACGAAGTGCGGCCAGTGCGGCGGCGCGCTGGTGCACCGGACCGACGACGGCGACGGCGTGGTGCGCGAACGGCTGAAGGTCTACCACGGGCAGACCAGGCCGATCGTCGAGTTCTACGCGGGGCGTCCGACGTTCCGCGCGATCGACGGCAACCAGCCGCCGGACGTCGTGACGGCGGCGATGGACGCGGCGATCTGCGAGGCGTCGCTGGCGCCGGCGCCGATCAAGGGAGTCGCGTTGTGATCGTGTGCAAGTCGCCGGCCGAGATCGAGAAGATGCGCGCCGCGAGCCAGCTCGTCGCGCGGATCCTCGACGAGCTCGCGGCGATGGTCGTGCCGGGCGTCTCGACGGCCGAGCTCGACGCGGCGGCGGAGCAGAAGGTGCGCGCGGCGGGCGCGGAGCCGGCGTTCAAGGGCTACCGCGGGTACCCCGCGACGCTGTGCGCGTCGGCGAACGAGCAGGTGATCCACGGGATCCCGAACCGGACGCCGCTCAAGGCGGGCGACATCATCTCGCTCGACATGGGCGTGAAGCTCGACGGCTACTTCGGCGATTCGGCGGTGACCGTGCCGGTGGGGCGGGTGAGCGACGAGGCGACGTCGCTGCTGCGCGTGACGCGGGAGGCGCTCCAGAAGGGGATCGCCCAGGTGCGGGTCGGCGGCCGGATCTCCGACATCGGCCACGCGATCCAGAAGCACGTGGAGGCGCACGGCTTCTCGGTCGTGCGCGAGTTCGTCGGCCACGGGATCGGCGCCTCGCTGCACGAGGAGCCGCAGATCGCCAACTACGGCGAGCCGGGTCGCGGGCCGCGGCTGGCCGAGGGGATGACGCTGGCGATCGAGCCCATGGTGAACGTGGGGAAGCCGGCGGTGAAGGTGCTGTCGGACGGCTGGACGGCGGTGACGAGGGACGGGAGCCTGTCGGCCCATTTTGAGCACACGGTGGCGGTGACGAAAAACGGCCCCGACGTCCTGACCGCGCGCCAGCCTGTGGCACGGTAGGCCGGGTCGTAGGCCGGTCTCGAGACCGGCGTGAACGGCGATGACGGTTGTGGGCGTCGTGCGGGAAACGCTGCCCTACGGGCAGTATCGGGTGGAGATCGACGGGCCGCGGCAGATCACGGCGCACGCGCCGAGCGGCCCGGGGAAGAATTACATCCGCGTGCTGATCGGCGACCGGGTTCGCCTGGAGCTGAGCCCGCGCGACGTGACGCGCGGACGAATCGTCGAGAAGTTGTAGGCCGGGGCTGCACACCCGGCGAACGAGGATCGGTACATGAAGGTGAGAGCGTCCGTCAAGCGCATTTGCGACAAGTGCAAGATCATTCGCCGCCGCGGCGTGGTGCGCGTGATCTGCCCGAACCAGAAGCACAAGCAGAGGCAAGGTTAAATGGCTCGTATTGCTGGAGTGGACCTTCCGCGGACGAAGCGGATCGAAGTCGGCCTGACCTACATCTACGGGATCGGCCGCAAGCGCTCGAACGACATCCTGGCGGCGTCGGGCGTCAGCCCCGACGTCCGCGTCAAGGACCTGTCGGAAGACGACGTCCGGAAGATCAGCCGCGTCATCGAGGAACAGGGCGGGGTCGAGGGCGACCTGCGCAAGGAGATCTCGATGAACATCAAGCGGCTGATGGAAATCGGAAGCTGGCGCGGGATGCGGCACCGCCGCAACCTGCCGGTGCGCGGGCAGCGCACGAAGACCAACGCGCGCACGCGGAAGGGCCCGCGCAAGGGCGCGATTGCAAAAAAGAAGACCGTGTAGTGACCAGTGGCCAGTTTCCAGTTTCCAGAACGGAAACCAGAGATCTGGCAACTGGCAACTGGTAACTGGTAACTGGTAACTGGCAACGACACAAGCTATGGCCAAACAAGAAGCAGCACCCGATCCGAACGCCACGCCGGCCGCCGAAGGGGGCAAGAAGCCCGCCGGACGCCCGGCGAAGAAGAAGACGTTCAAGAAGCGCGGCGAGAAGCGCGTCATCCACCACGGGCTCGCGCACATCCACGCGTCGTTCAACAACACGACGATCACCATCACCGATCCCGAGGGGAACGTGGTGGCGTGGTCGAGCGCCGGCGGCATCGGCTTCAAGGGATCGCGCAAGGGGACGCCGTTTGCGGCGACGCAGGCGGCGATCGCCGCGGGCAACGCCGCGAAAGCCTTCGGCATGCGGACCCTCGAGGTGCGCGTGAAGGGCCCGGGCGCCGGCCGCGAGTCGGCGATCCGCGCGCTGCAGACGATCGGGCTCGACGTGAAGTCGATCCGCGACGTCACGCCGATTCCGCACAATGGATGCCGGCCACCGAAGAGGCGGCGTGTCTGACGCGGGAAGCCGGAAGCTGGTAGCTGATAGCTGGTAACTGGAAGCGACAAGGATCAGAATTAATGGCACGTTACATCGGACCGGTTTGCCGGCTGTGCCGGCGCGAAGGGATGAAGCTCTTCCTGAAAGGGGAGCGCTGCTACACGGAGAAGTGCGCGATCGAGAAGCGCAACCTCCCGCCGGGCCAGCACGGCAAGCTGCGCAAGGCGAAGCTGGTGGGCTACGGCCTGCAGCTCCGTGAGAAGCAGAAGGTCAAACGCATCTACGGGGTGCTCGAGAACCAGTTCCGCCGCTACTTCGAGATGGCGGAGCGGACGCGCGGCATCACCGGCGAGACGCTGCTGCAGCTGCTCGAGCGCCGCATGGACAACGTGATCTACCGCCTCGGGCTCGCGACGTCGCGCGCGCAGGCGCGTCAGCTCGTGCGCCACGGCCACTTCACGGTGAACGGCAAGAAGGTCGACATTCCGTCGTACTCGGTGAAGGCGGGCGACGTCATCGGCGTCCAGGGGCGCAGCGCGCAGAACCCCACCATCCAGCACGCGCTGGAAGAGGTGAAGGGGCGCGGCGTTCCCGAGTGGCTGTCGTTCGACGCGGGCACGATGAGCGGGCGCATCGCCTCGCTCCCGACGCGCGAGCAGATCAATTTGCCGGTACAGGAGCAACTGATCGTCGAGCTGTACAGCAAGTAGCCAGTTTCCAGTTGCCAGTATCCAGTATCCAGTATTGGTTCTGGCAAACGGCAACTGGCAACTGGCAACTGGCAACTGGCAACTGGCAACGTCCCCGTGCCCGCAGCCACACCGGATCTGCGGTGGGAGGCAGGGGGTCAAAGCAGATCCGGCGGCCGCTCAATATCGGGCGGTCGAACGAAGAAAGCAAGGGCACTTATGTTGTGGAAAGGTTTTCAGCGTCCCAAGCGGCTCGAGTTCGAGCGCGAGACTCTGACGGATAGATTCGGCCGGTTCTACGCGCAGCCGTTCGAGCGCGGCTTCGGGACGACGGTCGGGAACGCCATGCGGCGGGTGCTGCTCTCCTCGATCGAGGGAGCGGCGGTGACGGCGGTCAAGATCGACGGCGTGCTCCACGAGTTCTCGCCGATCCCCGGCGTGGTCGAGGACGCGACCGACATCATCCTCAACCTGAAGCAGATTCCGCTCAAGCTGCACACCGACACGACCAAGACGCTGTACCTCCGCGTCGACAAGGCCGGCGAGGTGCGGGCGCGCGACATCGAGGCCGACGCCGACATCGAGATCCTCGAGCCCGACGCGCACATCGCGACCGTCGCGGACCACGGCAAGCTGCACATGGAGCTGCGCGTGAAGCGCGGCCGCGGCTACGTCTCGGCCGACAAGAACTTCGACGAGGATCTGGGCATCGGCTGGATCCCGGTCGACTCGGTCCACTCGCCGATCAAGAAGGTGAACTACCTGGTCGAGGCCGCGCGCATCGGCCAGAACACCGACTACGACAAGCTGACGGTGGACGTCTGGACCAACGGCTCGGTGACGCCGCGCGACGCCGTGTCGCTCTCGGCGAAGCTGATCCGCGACCACCTGAACATCTTCATCAACCTCGAGGACGCCGCGGAGATTTCGGCCGACGGCGGCGGCGAGCAGTCGTCGGCGACCTCGAACGAGAATCTCGACAAGAGCGTCGAGGAGCTGGAGCTCTCGGTCCGGTCGTACAACTGCCTCAAGAACGCGAACATCCGCACGATCCGCGAGCTGGTGCAGAAGACCGAAGGCGAGATGCTCAAGACGAAGAACTTCGGCCGCAAGTCGCTGAACGAGATCAAGGAGATCCTG
>DATFWL010000307.1:0-3137 GCA_035259385.1 Vicinamibacterales bacterium
TGGTTCAGCCGGTTCCAATCCTCGAGTCGTGCAGGAGCAATGTTCGGCTGCGGCGTCTTTGCCTGTATCTGCGCGATGCTGACGATCCGGTCGCTGTTCGGAAACGGCAGCGGTCGTAGCAACACCGAATTGATCGCCGAGAAGACGGCGCTGTTGGCCCCGATCCCCAGTGCCAGTGTCAGCACCACCGTGATCGAGAACGCCGGCGACTTCGTCAACGCGCGAAACGACACCTTCACATTCCGCAGTGTCGCATCCACTCCTTGGGCGATATCCATATCTCTCGTCCGTTCTATCTGTGCGGTGTAGTTGCCGAACTGTTCCCGCGCGAGGCGGTCGGCGGTCTCGGCGTTCATGCCGGCCTTCTGCAGTTCATCGATGCGCTCATTGACGTGAAAGCGCAACTCGCGCTCCAGGTCGCGGTCCAGGCGCCCGGGGTGGATGGCGTTCCGCAGCCGGCCGAGCCATTTACGCATAGCGGAGAACCTTGCCAACGCCCGACGTCAGCCGTACCCAGCTTTCTTCTTCTTCGGCGAGCTGTTTGCGGCCGAGGGTCGTCAGCGAATAGAAACGCGCCTCGCGATTCTTCCCGGTCAGGCCCCATTCGGCGCGCACCCAACCGGCCTGCTCCATGCGATGCAGCGCCGGATAGAGTGAGCCCTCCTCGACGCGCAGCAGTTGATCCGAAATGGCGTGGATGTGGGCGGTGATGGCGTAGCCGTGCATGTGCTTCTGCCCCGCCAGCGTCTTGAGAATGAGCAGCACCAGCGTACCTTGCAGGATGTCGTTCTTTTTCGTTCCCATTAGTTGCCCGCCTACGCCTAAGTAGCTAGGTATGAGTCTAGGTGTTAGACGGCGGGACAGCAAGAAGGGTTGGCGACATTTTGGCAGAACGACTCGTCTGCGGCCAATCGCCTACGGCGTGCTTCGGCGAGCCATCCGGGCGCAGGAGCAACAGCGGTCGAACGGCATCCCATCTCGGCTGCTGAGCCTCGAAAGCGTGTTGAGTGGTGGGCGCCGCTGGTGGGCGCCCTTCGCGTTCACCCGCATAAACATTGAGCTGATTATCCTCCGCAAAGAGATCGCGGAAAATTTGAAGGCAGCGATCTTTGGCGGGTTCGCTGGCGTTGGCATGCTCCTGCGTCGCTGGGTCGGTCTCCTTAAGGAGCCGCAAGTCTCAGGAAATCGCACCGAACTTCACCACTGGCGGGCGCAGTGGTGCGCTCACGGAAAGCGTTCGTGACGATGGAACCATCGGCATCAGTTAAACGATGGTGGCAACGCGAACGGGCAGGGGAGCAGTTCTGGCGTCTAGCCGCACCGCCTCGATCACGTCCGCGCTGATGCCTGCGGCCCGCAAGTCGTCAGCTGTCAGCGGCGTATCCTCGATCACGTCGTGCAGCCAACTTGACACCGCCCACACCCCAGCGTTCCCCAGGGCGCTCGATCAATTGTCTAGCACGTAAAAATGTGCTGCACGACAATATCGTGCTATCCTGAAAACACGCCATGAAGACGAATGTGACACTCAAACTCGACGCTGATCTCCTCCGAGAAGCGCGGGTCGTCGCTGCCGAAGAGGGCCGCTCAATCAGCGCCTTGCTGACCGACCGGCTCGAAGCGATCGTGCGAGAGCGGAAGGCCTTCGACAAGGCTCGCCGCCGTGCGCTCGCGCGACTGCGAGAAGGCCTCGACCTGCAATGGACGCCACCCAAGTCGCGCGATGAACTCCATGAGCGATAGGTACTTCGTCGACACGAACATCCTGATGTACGCCCACGACACGTCGGCGGGCGTGAAGCACGAACGCGCACAGGCGCTCGTCGAGAAGCTTTGGCGGGATCGCACCGGGATCGTGAGTACGCAGGTGCTGCAGGAACTTGCTGTCAATCTCCGTCGGAAGGTTGGTCGACCGCTTGACGCGAAGGCGACGCGCGAAATCGTCGCCGAGTACTTGACCTGGCAAGTAATAGTCAACAGTGGTGAATCGATTTTGGAAGCGCTCGATCTTGAAGGGCGGTATCAAATTTCTTTCTGGGACGCGCTCGTTCTTCAAGCCGCTCAGTCGTCAGGCGCAGAGGTCCTGTACTCGGAAGACCTATCTAGCGGCCAACAATACGGTCCCTTGAAGGTCGTGAATCCACTCGCGTAGTCGGGTTCGTCATTTACCGAGATCATAACGGACCGGCCCACCCACGCCGGACAACGCCACTGAAAGCGAGTTCATGTCGGACAACGACCAGATCATTCTTGACAGCGTCCTCCAGCAGCAGCGGCAACAACTCGCCCCTGAGCTGTCAGAGGCAGAGTTCTTCGAGGGCTTCGCGTCGGAGCAGGCGTTAAAGGATTACGACCTCTCCTATGAGGAGATAAGGTCCGGCATTGTCGACGGCGGTGGGGATGGTGGAATCGACGGAATCTACGTCATCGCGAACGGCGAACTCGTTCACGAAGACAGTGACCTGTCGCAGTTGAAGAAGGGAGTTCAGCTTGATCTTGTAGTGGTCCAATCGACCACATCAGCTGGCTTTTCGGAATCGCGTCTGGATCGGTTAACGGCGGCGACAGAGGACCTCTTCGATCTCTCAAAACCACTGAGTGACTTCAAGACGGTGTACAACGAGGCGGTGTTGCGTGAAACAGAAATCTTCCGGGACACGCAACAAAGCCTTGCGTCGCGATTTCCCCAACTACGCGTCACTGCGTGTGGCCTTCCGTCCCAGACGGCTTTTCTCCGAGTGTTTACCAACTTCTCTTCTATTGACCGTTTATGCTCCGGACGGCTTGCTCGGGATCGCGCTTGCCCTTGCGTACCGCGATCGAGACTCGCTCAACGAGCTTCTGCAGCGGGCAATTTCCGGCAGTGGCCGTCAGATTGAGATCGCTGACTGGGTTGGCATTGGCTGCAACCTTGGAACGGCCGATTCGCCCGTGATCGTCATGCTCGACGGATCCGATCGCCGGATTCGTTGAAACGGACGTGTGAGCATGGAGTCCGTTCACGTCCACAATGGTCCGACAAGTTGCGCAGGACGACGAAACTCAGAGTCAGAAGGTTGAGACGTCCCGCCGCCGGAAGGGTGACTGAGCAGCCTTTGCTGCAAATCTGTGGCGGCCGCGTGTTACCCAACCTCTAG
>DATFWL010000308.1:0-4743 GCA_035259385.1 Vicinamibacterales bacterium
GATGGACGGCACCATGCCCGCCATCCGCGCTGTGAAAGGGCGCGCCGACCAACGGTCCGCGCGCCCGAGCGTGTTCTCACTGACGATGCTGCAGCCGCGTCGACGTGCGTCCGCTGCGCGTCCGACACGGTTTGCGCCCTCGCCGTGGTGAGAACCGCTCACGCGCGCACCTTCGCCAACACGCGTTTCTGCCCGGGGCGACACGGGCGCGGAGGTCAGCATGAAGTCTTGGTTGACGGTGGCCGAGGCGGCAGAGTATTCCGGTGTCAGCCGCGACACGATCTACACGGCGTGCGAGCGGCGCGAGATTCGTCACGCACGCGTCGGCGGCCGGCGGGCGATCCGGCTGAAGCCGGAGTGGATCGACGCCTGGCTCGAGCGACACACGCAAGGTGGACAGTCGGCACGCGGTGGCGCACCAGCGTCAGTGTGCACAGCGCCAACGACCACGTCTGCTCGACCCGGCGTCGAACGCCCGACGCAGCGTGAGAGCAGTTCTGCGGCGTCTGGAACTACGCATCCAATGATCGGTCCGCAGCCCGGATACGGCAATGGCAGCTCCACACATCGGTGAGCCGGTCGATCTCGCCGCGCTGATCGAAGATCCGAGCAAACTGGCAGCGGTGCCAACGGGCAAGATTCCCGCGCTGCTGTCGCAGCTGAGCGCCGTACAGAGTGCGATGGCTGCACGCCTCGTCTCTGCCGACCGCGACGATGTAGCATCGACCGAGGACGCGCTGCTGACGGTCGAGCAAGCCGCCGACCGTCTCGGCGTGTCGAAGGACTGGCTGTTCCGGCGATCACGGACGCTGCCGTTCGTCGTTCGCCTCGGCCGACATCTCAGGTTCAGCAACCGCGGCATCGACCGGTACCTCCGCAGTCGTACCGGCCGCTAGCGCCGCATCAGAAAGGAGGAGCAATGAGCAATACGACACGAGCACCAAACGACCGGAAGACCGCGCCAAGTATGGGCCGGATTTTCCGACGCGGCCAGATCTACTGGGTCGCGTACTACCGGTACGGCAAGGAGCATCGCGAGAGCACGCACTCACCGAACGAGAACGACGCGGCGAAGCTCCTGAAGAAGCGGTACGGCGAGATCGCCAGCAGGCGATTCGTCGGACCGCGGGAAGAGCGAGTGATGTTCGAGGACTTGGTGAAAGGCATCGAGCGCGACTACAAGGTGCGAGGACTCCGCTCAACACGCGCAGCGGCGGGTCGCATGCTGCATCTCAAGAGCGAGTTCGGCGGCATGCGCACGCTCGACATCACTCCTGATCGGGTCCGAGCCTACCAAGCACATCGGCTCGAGGAGAAGGCGTCACCGGCGACCATCAATCGCGAAACGTCGCATTTGGCTCGCGCGTTTCGAATTGCAGTGAAATCCGGGCTTCTCAGCGTGGTGCCGCCTTTTCCTGATCGTCTCGAGGAGAGCGCGCCACGACAAGGCTTCTTCGAGCACGCCGAGTACATCGCAGTCCGGGAGCAACTGACGCCGTCGGTGTACCAGGACGTTCTGGATTTCGCGTACTACTCGGGCTGGCGACGCGGAGAGATCACGGGGCTGACCTGGCGAGAGATTGACCTGGCCGGAAGCGTGATCAGGCTCGACCCAGAGCGTTCAAAAACCAAGACCGGCAGACTGCTGCCGATGTCGGAGCCACTGAAGGAGGTGCTTAAACGGCGCGTCGCCGCACGGCGGCTCGACAAGCCGCTGGTGTTCCACCGTGACGGCGAGCCGTTGATCGACTGGCGCAAGGCCTGGGAGGCTGCCTGCAAGGCCGCAGGGCTGCGAGGCAAGCGATTACACGACTGTCGTCGAACGGTCGCGCGCAACTTGATCCGCAGCGGCACGCCCGAGCGTGTGGCGATGCAGCTGACCGGTCACAAGACGCGGTCGGTCTTCGACCGCTACAACATCGTCAGCGAGAGCGATCTCCGTGCGGGCATCGATCGACTCTCTGCTTACGTGAAAACGTTACCAACCGAAACGAACGTGGAGCCGCTAAAGAAGGCGGAATGAACCGGAAGGAAAAAATGACACGGACAAAAAGCGGACAATCACGAAAACGTCGACTCTAACCTTCCCCCGCTCCAGCTGCTGAATCGACGGATTTCCTCAAAGATTTGGCGGAGGGAGAGGGATTCGAACCCCCGGTACCCTTCCGGGTACAGTGGTTTTCAAGACCACCGCCATCGACCACTCGGCCATCCCTCCGCATCGAGAATCTCGCCAGAATTCGCCCTTGCGCGACACTATGCGAGCGCCGGACGCTCAGAGTGTAACGCGCAGCGTAACGATCGCGACGGCACGGGACCGTACAGGACGCGTTCGCCAACGGCTTCATTGTACCTGTGGTCCGTTCGCAGGTCAGACGCGGGATTCCGTCAGGAATTGTTCGCGAAGGGCGAACTTCTGAACTTTGCCCGAAGCCGTCTGCGGAAACCGCTCGACGAACCGCCAATGACGCGGGGTCTTGAACGGCGCGAGGTGCTGGCGGCAGAAGGTCGTAAGTTCCTCTTCCGTCGTGGCGCCGCCGGCGACTAGGCGGATGAACGCGACGACAATTTCACCCCACATCGGATCGGGCACGCCGACCACGGCGGCGTCGGCGACTTGGGGATGGGTGAACAGGACGGCCTCAATCTCCCGCGGATAGATGTTCTCTCCGCCGCGGATGATCATGTCCTTGAGACGGCCTTGCACGCGGCAGTAGCCGCGTTCATCCATCGTGCCGAGATCGCCGGTGTGCAGCCAGCCGTCGGCGTCGAGCGCCGCGTTGGTCGCGTCAGCGTTGTCAAAATAGCCGGCCATGACCGCGTAGCCGCGGGCGCAGATCTCGCCGAGCGTGTTGTGCGGCACGATATCGCCCGTGGCCGTATCGACGATCTTCATCTCCGTGTGTGGCAGCGGGCGGCCGACGGTTTCGAACCACGCGTGATGCGGATCCTGCGGCAGCGTATGCGTGAGATATGGCGATGACTCGGTCTGGCCGAACCCGATCCCGACGTGTAGCCCCAGCAGACGTTCCGCACGGCGGATCAGATCCACTGGAACAGGCGCGCCGCCCAGACCCGTGCGACGCCAGGACGACAGGTCGCGCGTACCGCGGTCCGGGTGTTCCAGCATCGCGATCAGCATCGTCGGGACGTTCAGCGTAACGGTGCCGCGCTCAGACTCGATCAACTGCAGCATCGTCGCCGCATCGAACCCGGGCGGCACGACCTGCGCGCCACCCGTCTGGAGCGCGCCCAGCGTGACCAGCCCGCACCCGGCCGTATGGAACAGCGGCATCGGATTGACCCACACGTCGCCTGGCGCAGCGCCCATCGCGAGCGCGAAGAACCGGCCGTTGTTAGCCAGGCCGCGGTGACGGAGCATGGCGCCCTTCGGAAAGCCGGTTGTGCCGGACGTGTACTGGATCTGTGCGATGTCGTCGGGTGCCACGGCCGGCAGGTCGGGCACGACAGCGCCGACAGCCGCTTGACCGGATGCGAAGAACGGCGGCCAGTCGGCCAGCGAGACAACCTCGCGCAGGACGGGCAGCTTCGGCCGAACTTCGCCAATCACGCCCAGCAGGTCGCGGCCGCGGAAGATGGGCGCGGCAAAGATGCCGACCGCCTTCGACTGCCCGAGCACGTAGGCCAATTCGCTCGCCTGAAAAGCCGGGTTCACCGTGACCAGCGTCAGGCCGGCGAGCGCGGCGCCGAACTCCAGCAGCACCCACTCCGGGCTGTTGGGCGACCATAACGCGATATGGTCGCGGGGTTGGAAGCGCTGGAGCAGCGCGTGCGCGACGTGTTCGGCGTCGGCCAGCAGTTGCTCGAATGTCCAGCGTCGCCGTTGGGCGTACGGGACGCCGCCGTCGATCAGCGCGGTGCGCGCGCCATACGCAGCGGCGGCGCTACGCAGCGCGTCGCCCACGCTGCAATTCAAGACCGGCTCCGACCGATCCGCCGCCCAGTACGACAGCGCGGGGCGCGCGGAATTGGTCATGTTCGTCTCCTCCATAATCTCCAGCGTAGCGACCACTACCCATTTGTGCGGGTGCAAGACGTGCGATTTGCCGCTCGACGACCCAGTAGGACGATCGCGCACGTCCGGGTACGTGAGCAGATCCGGATCGTGTCGCGATTTGACGACAGCAGGGCGGGAAAGGCACGACTCGATGCCGCCGATGTGTACTCCAAGTGTAACGATCGCGTCAGAACGGGACGCTCAGGACGCGACAGGACGCGTTTCGATCCGAAGGCGCTATCTGGCGTGATGTGGGGAGTTTAGGCCGAAAATCGCCGATTTCGACGATCGCCTGATTTGGATTTCAAGACGACCGCCATCGACCACTCGGCCATCCCTCCGGATCGAGAATCTCGCCAGAATGCGCTGATTCTCCGAAGGCCGCAGCACTTCGGTTCGCCATGTGTCACCCGAACGTGTACCGATCGGGACGACACGCGATGCCACGCATCAAGCTGTCGAGACATTCTAACGCGGTCGGACCAGTGCGGCCGTCGAGTCGCGGCTCGGCGATCTGTCACAGCAGTCGGAGAGAGCCCCTACAGACCGAACGATGCAAGCGCCAGGTTGTCCTCGAGCTGTTTCTTGAATTTCTCGGCGAGTTTCTGGTTCGCGGCGGAGGCGGTGCCGCGGAACGCTCCATCGAAGGTCCCGGGCAGCGCCGTCTGAACGCCCGTCCTCGCGCCCGCCGCGATTCTGGCGAAATCGACGTCCACGAACGGCGC
>DATFWL010000309.1:0-18442 GCA_035259385.1 Vicinamibacterales bacterium
CGCACCGTCGCGATCAAGGTGCTCGCGGCCGGCGTCACGGGCGATCTCGAACGGCGCGAACGGTTGCTGCGCGAGGCGCGCGCGACCGCGGCGCTCTCGCATCCGAACATCGCGGCGCTGTATGAAATCGGCGAGGACCAGGGCCAGCTGTTCCTCGTCTTCGAGTTCGTTCCCGGCGAGACGCTGAACCACGTGATCGCCGGCCGCCCGCTGAACGCACGGCGCGCCGTCGACTTCGCCACGCAAATCGCCGACGCCCTTGCCGACGCGCACGCCGAGGGCATCGTCCATCGCGACATCAAGCCGGCGAACATCGTCATCACGCCGAAAGACAAGGCGAAGATCCTCGACTTCGGGCTGGCGACGTGGACGGCGGGCGGCGCCGAACGCGAGCACGCCGCGCACGAGGCGACGGTGCTGGTCACCGCCGCGGGCACGACGCTGGGCACGGTGGCCTACATGTCGCCGGAGCAGGCGCAGGGCGAGCGGGTCGATCATCGGACCGACATCTTCTCGCTCGGCATCGTGCTGTTCGAGATGGTCACGGGGCGGCTGCCGTTCACGGGGGCGACGCCAACCGCGGTCGCGCTGCAGATCGTGCAGGGAACGGCTCCGCCGCCGTCGTCGGTGAACCGATCGCTGCCGGCGGAGATCGACGTGATCGCCGGGCGCGCGCTGGCGAGCGATCTTGCGAACCGCTATGAGACCGCGGCGACGATGGCGGCGGAGCTGCGATCGCTCGGCGCCATCCTCGACGTCCGCAGCGAGGCGAGCGAAGCGGCCGGCGTCGCCGCCGCCAGCCCGGGCCCGCGCGAGCGGTCAAGGATCGGCTGGCTGGTTTTGCTCCTGGTTATCGCAGCGCTCGCCGCCTCGGTGTGGTTCGCGCGCGCGTCCCTGCAGCGGCTGTGGCGGCGCACGATGGGTCCCGCGCCGGCGCCGGTCATTGCGGTCGTGCCCTTCGACACCGATCAGGGTCAGACGTTCTTTGCTGACGGCCTCGCCGAGGACCTGATCTCGCGTCTTGGCCAGACGCGGGGGCTGAAGGTGATCGGCCGCTCGGCCACGCGGAACCTTCGCGGCCGCAACCCGCGGGACGTCGCGAGCGAGCTCGGCGCAGCCGTCGTCCTCACCGGATCGGTTCGGCCATCGGCCGAGTCGGTGAAGGTGACGCTCGAGCTGGTTGAGCCGCGCGACGAGACCGCGATCTGGTCGGGGCAATACACGCGCGAGGTGAAAGACATCTTCGCCGTCCAGGCGCAGATCGCCGAGGAGGTGGCGGCGGCGCTGCGGGTGACGCTGCAGCCGACCGCTTCATCGGCGCGCGCGGCAGCCCGGACCGTCGAGCCGAAGGCCTACGACCTGTATGCGCGCGGGCGTCAGGCCGTCGCGGAACGCCGGACGGCGGACGCGATCAAGCTGTACGAGGGCGCGATCGCCGCCGACGCCGGGCTCGCCGAAGCCTTTGCCGGAATCGCGGAAGCGATCGAGTACGCGGCGATCGTGCAGAACCAGGGCTACGACGCTGCCGCACGGCAGCGGCTGAAAGCGGCCGCTGATCGCGCGTATCAGCTTGATCCCGACGCGCCGTCGTCGAATATGGCCAAGGCGCTCGCGACCCCGGCACTCGCCGATGCGCTCGGCTATCTCCGCCGCGCGATCGAGATCGATCCGTCGTACGCCGAAGGGCTGCACCAGATCGGCGACCAGATTCTCGATTTCGATCCGTCGCGCGCGATCCAGTTCTATCGCGCGTCGCTCGCCGCCGACCGGACGCTCGAGGCGAATCACACCGACATCGGCAACGCGCTCCTCAGCAGCGAGCGGTGGGACGATGCGCGTCGGGAGATCGACGCCGTTCGGCTCGAACCGTTTCCGGGCTGGCGCGACGCATTTCATGTCATGGTCGACCTCGATCAAGGGCGGCTTGACGCGGCGCTGGCGCGCCTGGATCGGACGACGCTGCCTGCGCCGATCCGTCCCGCGCTGCGGGCCCGGGTGCTCGCGACGGTCGGACGATCGAAGGAGGCCCTGCAGGAACTGGCGCAGCTGCGGCCGCCGATCACCGAGGTATGCCTCGGCCGCGCGCTCACCGCCGGCTTGCGCCGCGACGTCGGCGACACAGCAGGGGCGCGCCGGTTGGTTGCCGCAACGCTTGCGGACGCTCGTGACGAGTCGCCCGATCCGGACACGGTCCGCTGCGCCGCGATGGCCGCGGCCGCGCTCGGCGATCCAGCGACGGCCGCCGACCTGCTCACGCGCATCGCGGCGCGCGAAGATCTGCTGCGTCATTGGGCGCTGCAGATCGTGCTGGACCGCGGATCGGTGATGCTGCGCGGCCGTTACTATCCGTGGAACCGCGTCGCCGATGCGCCGCCAGTGGCGGCCGCGCGCGAGCAGTTGACCTCGGCGTACGCGCGGGAGCGTGAGATCGCGCGCACGGCCCTCGCCGGCCTCCCGTAACGCGAAGGCTTCAGCCCGGCGACCGCCGCTCGCCTAAAGGCTTCGCGCGACGACCGATGCGAGCCGGCCTCGATCGATGTTGCTGCCCGATACGATGACGGCGGCACGACGGCCGCTGATGTCGGCACGCCTGCTCAACACGGCGGCCGTCGCCGCGCAGCCGGCGCCCTCCGTGATCAGATGCTCGCGTTCGACGAGCCCCGCCAGCGCCGCGGCAAGGTCGTCCTCGCTGACGGTCACGATCCGGTCGACGAGCCGCTGGATCAGCGCGAACGTGATCGTCTCCGGATCCGCATTGCCGCCGAGTCCATCGGCCAGCGACTCGCCGGCGGCGATCTCGACGAGCCGACCCGCGCGAAGGCTCGCGAGAAACGCGTGCGACACCTCCAGCTCGACGCCGACGACTTCGACCCGCGAATTGATCGACTTGGCGACTTCCGCGACGCCGCTGATCAGCCCGCCGCCGCCGATCGGCACGACGAGCGTGTCCAGATCCGGCGCGTCTTCGAAGATCTCGAGCGCGACCGTCGCGGCGCCGTCGATGACGTCCTGGTCGCTGTACGGCGAGATGAACTCCGCGCCGGTGTCGCGTGCGAACGCCTTGGCCATGCGCTCGGCCTCGTCGTAGTCGCGTCCGTCGGCGCGCAGGTCGGCGCCGTGACCGCGGATCGCGTCGAGCTTGGCCGCCGGCGCATGCGCCGGCGTGAACACCACCAGCGGCAGACCGAACGTCTCGGCGGCCGCTGCCATGGCGCGGCCGTGATTGCCGGCCGACGCGGTCACGAGCTGCCGGCGCCGGCTCCCGCTTCGTTCGAACCGCGCGATCACCGCGTTGAATGCACCCCGCGACTTGAACGAATTCGTCGCCTGCAACGATTCGAGTTTCAGCCACACCTCGCCGCCGCTGACGCCTGACAGCCACGGGGAGCGGACGAGCGGCGTCCGGCGGATGTACGGCGCGATCCGCTGCCGCGCGCGCAGCGCCTCGATCATCGCCGCAGGATGTCCGCCAGCTGCTGCGTGAAGGCGGACCGCGCCATTACTTCGCCGACGCCGGCGTGGCGGGCGGCGGTGATCACGTCGGTCTGCACGTGCGACGCATAACCGACCGTCGGTATCGACGCCAGGTCGGGCTCCGCCTTCATCGCCGTGACGATGCCGAGCGGGTCGGTGCGCGCGTTGTTGAGATCAAGAATCACGAGCGAGGGCGGCGCCTTGCGCATCTCGGTGAGCGCCGCGTCAGCCGATCGCGCGAATGCGACGGCCACGCCCAGCTGCTGTGCCGTCGTCTTGATCTTGGAGGTGAACATCAGGTCGTCGAGAACAGCTAAGATCATCGATCGGCATGATAATTCACGTCGAAACCGCCGGTCCGTTCCAGGAGAACGGCTTCGTCGTCGCGTGCGACAGGACCAGGGAGGCCGTGATCATCGACCCTGGCGACGGCGTCCGGTCGCTGCTGGAGTTTGCGGCGGACCAGTCGCTGGCCATCCGCCACATCCTGCTCACGCACGCACATCTCGATCACGTCACCGGCGTCGCCGCGGCGAAGCGCGCCCTGAACGTGCCCATCCACCTGCATCGCGATGACCTGTTTCTGTACGAGCGCGTGGTCCAGCACGGGCAGGTATTCGGCGTCCACGTCGAGCCGCAGCCGCCGATCGACGTCTTTTACACGCCCGGCCAGACGATCCCGTTCGGCGACCTGCAGGCAGCCGTCCACCACACGCCCGGCCACTGCCCTGGCGGCGTCTGCCTGGCGATCGGCAAGCAGGGCGAGGCGCCGAAGGAGTTGTTCGTCGGCGACACGCTGTTTGCCGGGTCGATCGGCCGGACCGATTTACCGGGCGGCGAGTACAACACCCTGATCGCGTCCATCCGCGGCGTGCTCTTTCCGTTCGGCGACGACGCCGTCGTCCACTCCGGTCACGGCCCGGATACGACCATCGGTCGCGAGCGCGCTACGAACCCGTTCCTCGTCAATGGCTGATGGCTAATCGCTGATGGCTATGGGTGATGGTCGAAAGGCCATTTCGTGTTCAGCCATGAACCATAGCCATCAGCCATCAGCCATCAGCCATGTCGGACCGTGATCTCCACGCGTCCGACTCTGAGGCGGTCGCCGTCGGCGAGCAGCGCCTTGTTCACGCGTTTGCCGTTGACGAAGGTCCCGTTCGTGCTCTTCAGGTCCACGACCTCCAGCTTGTCGGCGCCGGCGGTAATCCGGCAGTGCAATCTCGAGACAAGAGCCGCATCCACGATGAAGTCGGCGCGCGGGGCGCGACCGACGGTTTTGACCGCGCCTGCACGCAGGCGGAACGTCGCCTCGGGCTCGGAACTCTGCAGGATCCACATGCCGCAACATTTTACCCGCCGATTTCGTCACAGCTCTTCATGGCACCACGGAAATCGCGGAAGGGCCTGTACATCGGCATTGGCGTGGCCCTCGCCGTCGTGGCCGGCGCCGCCGGGCTGGCCACGCTGAAGGGCGCCGCGCCGGACATCGATCCGGCAAAGCTCGCGACCGTCGAGCGCGGCACGATGGTGAAATCGGTGGTCGCCACCGGCAAGGTCGAGCCGATCACCAAGGTCGAGATCAAATCCAAGGCGAACGGCATCATCAAGGTGCTCAACGTCGACGTCGATCGGACCGTCAAGGCCGGCGACATCCTCGTCGAGCTCGATCGTGAGCAGCTGGCGGCCACGCTGCGCGGCGCCGAAGCCAACCTCCAGGCCGCGCGCGCCTCGCTCGAAGGCGCTGAAGCGCAACTCAAGAAGAACATGGTCGAGGCCGAAGGCCCTGACGCCGATTTCGCGCAGCGCGCCTACGCCCGCGCGCAGACGCTCTTCGCGCAGCACCTCATCGCGCAGTCGGCCCTGGACGACGCCCACAGCCTCGTCGAGGTCGCCAACAACCGCAAGCGCGCCGCCGAATCGCAGCTGGTCGTCAGCGAAGCGAAAGTCGCCGAAGCGCGGGCGCAGGTGGCACAGGCGAAGGCGGCTGCCGATCGGGCCGCCGAGGACGTCGCCAATGCGACGATTCGCGCGCCGATTCGCGGGACCGTGCTGTCGCGCGACGTCGAGATCGGCAGCCCGGTGTCGTCGATTCTCAACCTCGGCGCCAACGCGACGCTGGTCATGACGCTGGGCGACATCGACCAGGTCTTCGTGCGCGGCAAGGTCGACGAGGCCGACATCGGCCGCGTGCGGCTCGGTCAGGCGGCGCGGATTCGCGTCGAAACCTTCAAGGATCGGACGTTCGAGGGACGCGTCACGCAGATTTCGCCGATGGGCGTCGAGAAGGACAACGTCACCAACTTCGAGGTCCGCGTCTCGATCGACAACCCCGGGAAGGAACTGAAGGCGAACATGACGGCGAACGCCGAGATCGTGCTCGAGGAGCACGCCAACGCGCTCATCCTGCCCGAAGCGGCCGTCACCTACGACGCCCAGAAGAACGCGTTCGTCGACGTCGCCGCACCCGGCACCAAGACCGGCCGCCGGAAGGTGCCCGTGAAGGTCGGCGTCAGCAACGGCACGAAGATTCAGATCGTCGACGGCCTCAACGCCGGCGACAAGGTAGTTCTGCCGTCGTGAGAGAAGCCCTCACCCAATCCTTCCAGAACCTTCGCGCCAACAAGCTGCGCAGCTTCCTGACGATGTTCGGGATCCTGTGGGGCATGATCTCGGTCGTCGTTCTGTCGGCGACAGGCGAGGGGTTCCGCCGCGGCAACGACAAGGTACTCCGCGAGCTCGGCAAGAACATCGGGATCGTATGGGGCGGGCGGACCAGCATGCAGGCCGGCGGCGAGCGCGCCGGCCGCCAGATCACGCTCACGCTCGACGATGCCCGTGCGATCGCCGCGGAGTCGTCGATGATCGAGGTGGTCAGCCCGGAGCTGACGCGCGGCGCCGTGAAGGTGAAGAGCGCCTACAACGCCGCGAGCGCCCAGATCAGCGGCGTCGAGCCGCAGTACCAGAACATCCGCACGATCGAGCTCGCCTACGGACGCCTCTTCACCTGGCAGGACGAAACACAGGTCTCACGCGTCGCCATCGTCGGCTTCGACATCGCCGAACAGCTGTTCGGCAAGCGCAGCGTGACCGGCGAAACCATCACGCTCAACGGCGTGCCCTACACCGTCGTCGGCAAGATCCGGAAGAAGAACCAGGACAGCAACTACAGCGGACCGGACAACAACAAGATCTTCGTGCCGTTCGCCGCGATGGCGCGCGACCTGCCGCGGCGCGACGCGCCGCCGGGCGCGCTCTCGGACGTCATCGTCGCGCCCAGGGACTGGGTCGTCGATCAGCTGCCGCGCGTCCTCAACGAGCGCACCGGCCGGATCGAAGACATCGACTGGCCGCTCGAACGGAACATCCGCGCGATCCTCGCCCGCCGCCACGGTTTCGATCCGGCGGACACGCAGGCGATTTCGGTGTGGGACACCTCGCTCCAGACGCTGATGTTCGGCCGCATGATCGGCCACATGAAACAGTTCTTCACGATTGTCGGCGTCGTCACGCTCCTGCTCGGCGGCATCGGCGTCATGAACATCATGCTGGTAGCGGTGAAGGAGCGGACGCGCGAGATCGGCGTGCGCAAGGCGCTCGGCGCGACGACCGCCACGATTCAACGGCAGTTCTTCCTCGAAGGCTTCTTCCTCACGCTCGCGAGCGGTGTCGGCGGCATGGCGGTCGCGCTCGGGTTGTGCCGGCTCGTCAACCTGGCGCCGATGCCCGAGCGTTTCGCCGGAATGATCCTGTCGTGGCAGTCAGGACTGGTGGCGATCGCGACGCTCGTCGTGATCGGCGTCGTCACCTCGACGTATCCGGCGCGCCGCGCGGCGGAGTTGCCGCCGGTCGAGGCGCTTCGGTTCGAGATGTAACCATGGACGCCGCCTTCGCGCACGCGCGCCCCTTCGTCGGCATTAGGGCGCCGCGCCGCCGCCGGCGGATGTTCGTGTCGTTCGTCGAGATCGTGCGGGAAGCCTGTTACGGCCTCTATCACCATCGCTTCCGCGCCGCGCTCTCGATGCTCGGGATCTCGTGGGGCATCATCTCGGTCGTCGTGCTCCTCGCCTACGGCGACGGCTTCCGCGGCGCGCTGGACGCCGGCTTCCGTGGCGCCTTTTCCGACGGAACCGTCGTGACGTTCCCCGGCCAGACCAGCATGCAGGCGGGCGGTGAACGGGCGGGCAAACGGGTGCGTGTCACGGCGGACGACGTGATGGCGGTCGGCGAGCTGCCGCTGGTGAAGAACGTCAGTCCCGAGTTCATGCAGGAGTTCTCGATCGTGTTCGGGAACAAGCAGTCCAGCCATCTGGTCCGCGGCGTCGCCGCGTCGTACGGCGTGATGCGGAGCGAGAAGCCGCAGGCCGGCAGCCGATTCCTCGACGACGAGGACGTCCGGCTGCGCCGGCGCGTCGCGTTCATCGGCACAGAAGTGCAGCGGAAGCTGTTTGGCGCGATCCCGCCCGTCGGCGAGACGATCCGCATCGGCGGCCAGCCGTTCGAGATCGTCGGCGTGATGGAGGAGAAGGTCCAGCTCTCGAACTACAACCGCCCGGACAAATACTGCGTGTTCATTCCATGGACGACGATGGGCGGGCTGTCCGACAACCGCTACGTCGGGACGTTCGTCTGGCAGGCGGTGTCGCCGATGCTCGAGCTGAAGGCGCAGCTGCAGGTCCGGGAACTCATCGCGAAGCGCTACCGCTACAATCCGGCGGACGAGCGCGCGCTGAACATGTTCGGCTCGGAGAAGACCAACGAAATCACCAGCGGCATCGTCGGCGGACTGAAGATCGTGTTGACGTTCATCGGGGTGCTGACGCTCGCCATCGGCGGCGTCGGGATCATGAACATCATGTTCGTCAACGTCCAGGAGCGCACGCGCGAGATCGGCGTGCGTAAGGCGCTGGGCGCCAAGCCACGCGAGATTCTGCTGCAGTTCCTGCTCGAGGGGCTGGCGACGACGTTCGCGGGCGGCGTCGTCGGGATCGCGGTCTCCTGGGGCCTCGTGTGGCTGCTCAGCCCGCGGCCGTTCCTCGCGGAACTGCTCGACGACGCCAGCCGCGTGACCGACATCCACCTGATGCTGTCGGTAAAGCTCGTCACGATCACGACGGCGATTCTGATGACCGTCGGACTGATCAGCGGCTTCCTGCCGGCACTGAAGGCGTCCAGGCTCGATCCGATCGAAGCGCTGAGGTACGAATAAGTCCCTGACCGCGGACGTCGCCGAAGGCGTCAGCCGAGCGACTCGTCAACCCCGGGCTGCCCGCATCCGTCAAACCGGCATGCGGTCCCTATCCTTCGACCTGCGCGACGCCTGGCTCGGGCTGCGCCGCGATCGCGCCTATACGCTCACCGTCGTCGTCACCCTCGCGCTGACGATCGGCGCGACGACAGCCGTCTTCTCGATCGTCGACGGAGTTCTGCTGAAGCCGCTGGCCTACCACGAATCGCAGCGGCTGGTCTCGATTCGAGAGAGATGGCGTCAATTCGCCGACAAGATCCCGACGCTCGAGGTGAACGAGATGCACTTCGAATACTGGCGCACGCACGCCCACTCGTTTGCGGCGATGGCGCAGTACATCGTGCTGCCGGCGAACCTGACCGACACTGGTGATGCCGCACAGGTACAGGTCGCCCGGGTGAGCGGCTCGTTGTTCGAGGTGCTCCAGGTTCGGGCGGCGGTGGGCCGGACGCTCACGCCTGCCGACGAACCGAGCGACCGGCCCGAGGTGGCGGTGGTCACGGATGCCACGTGGCGCCAGCGCTTCAACGCCGACCCAGGTGTGGTCGGCCGATCCATCGTCATCGACGGTATCCCCCGCATCATCGTCGGCGTGCTGCCCTCGGACTTCAGCCTGCCGTCACGACGGCTCGCCGCCGCCGAGCTGTTCGTGCCGATTCACATGGACGTGTCCCGCACCGGCTGGGAAGGCGATCACAACAACGAAGCCGTCGGCCGCCTGCAAGCCGGCGCGACGATCGACCAGGCGCGCGCCGAGCTCGACCTGCTCCAGGCGCAGGTGAGCCAGATCGCGACGAAGGAGGCCGGCCAGCCGGTGACGCTGTCGAGCGCTCTGACGCCGCTCACCGAGACCGTCGTCGGCCGCGCGCGCCGCGGCCTGCTGCTCCTCCTCGGCGCGATCGTCGCGGTGTTGTTCATCGCCTGCTCGAACCTCGCGAACCTGTCGCTGACGCGGACGGTCGGACGGCTGCGGGACGCGGCGATCCGATCGGCGCTCGGCGCCGGCCGATCGCGGCTGGTCGCCCGCGCGGTGATCGAGCAACTGCTGTTGTCGGCCGCCGGCGGCGCGCTCGGGCTCGCCGTCGCCTGGGCCGCGCTCGTGCTGTTCGTCAAGACGGCGCCGATCGACCTGCCGCGCGTGAGCGAGGTCGCGCTCGACGCGCGCGTCCTCGCGTTCGCCGCCGGCGTGTCGACGCTGGCCGGCGTGCTCGTCGCGCTCCTGCCAGCGTGGCGAACGGCTCGACCCGACGTCGAGCAGTCGCTCCGGGCCGGAGCGCTGTCGACGACGAGCGATCGCGGCGGCACGCGGACCCGCGGCGCGCTGCTCGCCCTGCAAATCGGGTTGTCGCTGACGCTGCTGGTCGTCACCGCACTCCTCGGCGCCAGTTTCGTGCGGCTGATGAACGTCGATCGCGGCTTTGCCGCCGAACGCGTGCTCGTGGTGCCGGTGTCCCTGCCCGCACGGCGATATGAAGGCGAGGCGACGCGGCTCGCGGTCCACGACCGCATGATCGCGGCGCTGCAGGCGCTGCCCGGCGTCCAGAGCGCGACGACGCTGTCGGCGCCGCCGCTCTCAGGCTCGACCCAGGTGAACTCCCTCGCACCGGACGGCAGCACGGCACCGCGGTCGGAGCAGCCGGCGGCGAACTACCGATTCGTGGGCCCCGACTTCTTTCGCACGCTCGGCATCACGATCGTGCGCGGCCGTTCGTTCACCGGCAGCGAAGGGCGGACGAGCGGCACGATGCCGGCGCTCGTGTCCGATCAGACGGCGCGGCGGATCTGGCCGGGCGAGGACGCCGTCGGCAAGCGCTTCAGCCGCGGAATTCCAGGCGAAGCCGGTTTCGAAGTGGTCGGCATCGTCGCCGATGCCAGGCTGACCTCGCTCGATCAGTCACCGCCGTTGATGGTGTACCTGCCGTACTGGTGGCGTACCCGCAACTCGCCGACGATGGTGATCAAGACGTCGATCGAGCCGTCGGCGTTGATGCCGCAGGTCCGCCGCGTGGTGCGTGAGATCGACGGCGACATCGCGATTGGCGACGCGCGCCCGCTCGAGCAGATCGTCAATGTCTCGATGGCGGGACGGCGGTATCAGATGCAGCTGTTCACCGCGTTCGGCGCCGTCGCGCTCTTCATTGCGATGCTCGGTGTGTGGGCGGTCACCTCGTACGGCGTGGCCCGGCGGCGGCGCGAGATGAACATCCGCGTCGCACTCGGCGCGCAGCGAGCGCAGGTGATCCGCCTCGTGCTCGGACAGGCGACGGTACCGATCGTCGCCGGGCTCGTCGCCGGCGCGCTCGGCGCGCTGTCACTCGGCGCGGTGGTCGCGAGCCTGTTGTTCGACGTGCGCGCGCGGGATCCGGTCGTCCTCGGCAGCGTCGTGTCGCTGGTCGCCGCCGTCGGCCTCACGACCTGCACCATCGCGGCGCGCCAGGGACTGCGGATCGATCCTGCGTCGGCTCTGAGGGAGGAGTAGCGGAGCTCTGTCAATGGCTGATGGCTAATGGCCGATGGCTATGGCTAAATGGCTAAACCGCTGATGGCCTTTCGACCATTGACCATCAGCCATATGCCATCAGCCATTCGCCATCAGCCATTGACATCAGCTGTCGACACCGAGAGCCACAGCGCGAAGCACCGACTCAGCTGAGCGGTCAACGTCGTTCTCCGTCGTCGACCAGTTCGAGACTGAGATCCGCATCGCTTCCAGGCCGTGCCATCGCGTGCCGCCGAGCCAGCAGACGCGCTCTTCCTGCACGCGGCGCAGCGCGTCCCGCGTCGCGGCATCTGCGTCTCCCGCCGGAGGCTCCACGCGCACGAGCACCTGATTCAGCACGACGTCGTTGAGGATCCTGATCGTTGGTTCCTCGCGCAATCGATCTGCAAAGCGGCGGGCGAGACGGCAGCAGCGCTCCACCATGTCGGCGACGCCGTGTCTGCCCAGCGAGCGCAGCGCCGCATAGATTGCGAAGCCGCGCGCGCGGCGGGACGACTCCGGGACCCAGTCCATCGGCTCCCGCGGTTCTTCAGGCGAGCGCACCAGGTACGCGGCGGTCTGGCTCATCGCGGCTCGATGCGCCGCCGGGTGCGCGACGAATACCAGGCCCGAATCGTACGGGACGTTCAGCCACTTATGTGCGTCGGTCGCCCACGAGTCGGCGCGGTCGACTCCGCGCACGAGATGCCGCATCGACGCGCTCGCAGCAGCCCAGAGTCCGAACGCGCCGTCGATGTGCAGCCACGCCTGCCGGCGTGCGGCCTGTTCGGCGATGGCATCGAACGGATCGAACGCGCCGGTATTCACGTTTCCGGCCTGCGCGCAGACAATCACCGGTCCGTCGGTTGCGTCGAGGGCCGTCGCGAGCGCGTCGGCGCGCATGCGGCCCTGGCCGTCGGCGGGCACGCGGACGATCTGCCGCGATCCAAAACCGAGATACCGCAGCGCGCCGACTGCCGAGACGTGGACCTCGTCGCCGACGACGACGGTGATCGTGGGCGCGCCGTGCAAGCCATCGGCTTCGACGTCCCAGCCGGCGCGGTGCAGCAGTTCGTGGCGTGCGGCGGCGAGCGCGGTGAAATTCGCCATGTGACAGCCGGTCACGAAGCCGACGCTCGATTGCCGTGGGAGGTTGAGCAGGTCGAGCAGCCACCTGCCGGCTACTTCTTCGGCGACTGATGCCGCCGGCGACATCACGTACAGCCCCGCATTCTGATCCCAGACGGTGGTGAGCCACTCGGCCGCGACGGTCGCCGGCAACGCGCCGCCGGTCACGAAGCCGAAGTAGCGCGGGCCGGTCGTGGTGACCACGCCTGGCTCGGCGGCACGTGACAGTTCGTCGATCACCGCGGCTGGATCGACAGGATCGGATTGGAGCGGAACGGCGAGGGCCGCGCGCAGATCGGCACGCGTTGCCGTCGGCCACGCCGGCCGCGTCGTTCGCGACGCGATGTAGGCGCGCGCGGCGGCTACCGCGCGGTCGAGAGCGTCTTCTGCAGCCACGTGACAATCGCCTGCGTGACCGCCGGCGCAACGTGTTTCTCCTGGAGCGCGCCGTACTCGTCGACCTCGCCGGTCATCGCCGCGGCGAGCAGATGGTTGACGCCGGGAAGCTTGACGACGTCCGTTGCCCCGCTCTTCCGCTGCCGCGCGTAGTCGGCCAGCATGTCCGCGTTCTTCGGATCGACCTGCGAGTCGAGCTCACCCTGCACGATGAGCAGCGGCTGCTTCACGTCCTTCATGAGCTTGGCAGGATCGGTCGAAAGGACGCTTTGATACTCGGCGTTCTCGATGCTGCGCCGGACTGCCGGCGGCAACTGGTCGGCGCCCTTTCCGGTGATCGCGGCCTCGTGGATCCTTTTCTGCTCGTCGACTTTCGCCTGGCGCTCCTCCGGTGAGAGCTTCATCCGGTCGAGCATGCGCTGTTGCTGCGCGAGCGCGACGTCCGCACCGCTCATGCCAGGCGTGCTGGCGAGCGCGACCGCATCGACACGCTTTTCCTTTGAAGCCGCGATCAACGCAACCAGCCCGCCTTCGCCGTGCCCCACGAGCGCCACCCGCTGCGGATCGACGTCCTTGCGATTGGTCAGCGCTTTGACCGCCGCGCGCACGTCTTCCGCGTAGTCGACGAGCGAGGCCGTTTCCGGGCGGCCGCCGCTCTGACCGATGCCGCGCTTGTCGTAGCGCACGACGATGAACCCCGCATCGGCTATCGCCGCGGCGAGCTCGCCGAGGATCGGGACGCCGTACGACACGCCGTCGCGATCGGCGGGCCCGGTACCCCCGACGAGTACGACCGCGGGCAGTTTCGGGGCCGCAGACGTGGCCGGACGCGAGACGGTGCCGGCGAGCGTGAACCCGATGCTCGGGATCGTGATTCGCTCGTCGTTGGGCCTCGAGATCGTCACGGTTCGAGACGAGACCGCCGCGACGTCTTCACGGACGACGTCGACCGACTGGCCCGGCACGTTGAAACGTACCAGCCGGCCGGCATCGTCCGACCAGA
Organism: Vicinamibacterales bacterium; assembly: GCA_035259385.1. Taxonomy (GTDB): domain Bacteria; phylum Acidobacteriota; class Vicinamibacteria; order Vicinamibacterales; family CAVVIG01; genus QHWK01. The sequence goes on from DATFWL010000309.1 coordinate 13,729, forward strand.
TGTTCGCGTCGACCGTCGCGCCCGGCAGAAGCATTGTCAGCGCGGTGCGTCGAGTCGACACCAGCCGCGCCGTCGTCTGAATCTGTTCGACCGCCGAGTCGCCGACGCGGAACTTCATGTTCACCATCGGCCCTTCGCCGTACACCGGCAGCTCCGTTCCGGACGACGACGTTCTGATTCGGGTGGAGACGGCTTCGTACGGTCCGAAGAAGCCGTTGGTGAGGACGAGCAGCGCGGCCGGATCGATCGTGTCGGTTTTCTGCGTCGTCTGGCCGCCGATCGTGATGTTGCTCGTCGCCGTCGTTCCGTTCACGACGGTGTGAACAGTCTGTGATTGTCCGCGAACCGTACCGTCGAAATCGAAGGACAGCGGCCGCCAGTCGGCGGTGTAGATCACCTGCACCCGGCGTGCGACGACGTCGACTGGCGCACCGATGCGACCCGTGCTGCTGATCATCCATCCGTCGGCGACGCGCGACACCGCGACCTGTTCGGAGCCGAGCGGCCGGCCGCCGACGAAGATCGTGAAGCTCGTGGCATTCGCCTCCAGCAGAACAGGCGGGGCAGGAACAATCTGCGCCGCCGCCGCCGCCGGCAGCGCGAGCGCTGCCGCGGCGATCGCCACGCGGATAGAATGAACTGAGGGCATGTCTCAGCATAGCATCATGATTCCAGGCGCTTCCCTCATCGCATACGAGGCCGCCCGCCGTCGCGCTGCGTTCGTGGATCGGTCGGATCGCGGGCGGATCGTCGTCTCCGGAGCGGAACGGGCGTCGTACCTGCAAGGTCTGCTGACGAACGACACGTCGCTGGCGGCGGGCCGCGGCTGCTACGCCGCGTATCTCACCGCGCAGGGGCGCATGATCGCGGACCTCCACGTGTACGAGCTCGGCGACGTCATGCTGCTGTCGATGGACGGCGGCGTGAAGGACACCGTGCTGGCGAAGCTCGATCAGTTCATCTTCAGCGAGGACGTGCAGCTCGGCGACGTCACCAGTACCTTCGCGCAGGTCGGAGTGGTCGGTCCGGGCGCGGCCCATGCGGTCGCAGCCGTGCTGGGCTCTGTCGGCGCCGAGGCGCTGACCGCGCTGCCTGAGCACGGCAACCTTCGCGTCGAGTGGAGCGGTGGCGCCGCGGTCGTGACGCGCATCACCGAGACCGGCGAACCGGGCTTCGACGTGTACGTCGATCGCGCTCAGGTCGAGTCGCTGAGGGCGACGCTTGCGGCGGCCGATGTGCCGGAGCTTGACGACAGCACGGCCGAGACGCTGCGGATCGAGACCGGCGTTCCGCGATTTCATCGCGATATGGACGAGGAGACAATCCCGCTCGAGGCGGGCATCGAATCGCGCGCGATCAGCTTCACGAAGGGCTGCTACGTCGGCCAGGAGGTGATCATCCGCGTCCTCCACCGTGGTCACGGCCGGGTTGCCCGGAAGCTGGTGGGGATCGTCGTAGAGGGCAATGAACCGCCACCACCGCACGGGACCCGCATCGTCGCGGGCGGTCGTGAGATCGGCGAGATCACCAGCAGCACGATCTCTCCGACGCTGAAGCGCCCGATCGCGCTCGGCTACGTCCACCGCGATTTCGTCGCAGCGGGCACCAAGGTGACTGTCGGCGGCCAGGACGGCGAAGTGACGACGCTGCCCTTCGTGACGCCGAGCCCCTAGCCTCCAGCCCGGGCCGCGACTCGAGAAACGACGCGCTCCTTCGTGACGGCTAGCCCCCAGCTCCCAGCCCCGACTGTTCAAGGTGGCGTGGCGAGCCTCGCGATCAACGCCGCGTCGGCCGGCGGAAAGTCCAGCGTCACCAGCACCTCCCGCGCGACCCAGCGCATCTCCTGACCGAGCAGCGGACGCGGCTCGCCGACGAGCTCGCACCGGAAGAAATGCAGCTCCACCCGCCGCTCCGGATAGTCATGCGTTGTGGTGAAGAGCTCGGGCCCGATCCTCGCCGCGACGTCGAGCTCCTCGCGCAGCTCGCGGGCGAGACAGTTCTCGAGCGACTCGCCGCCATCGCATTTGCCGCCCGGAAACTCCCACAGCCCTTCGAGGTGCACGCCCTGCTGCCGCCGCGTGACCAGGAACCGACCAGTACGTTCGATGACCGCGGCGGTCACCACGATCGTGGTCATGACGAACGCCGGCGCCACGCACAGTCCTTCTGCATCGGGCACATCAGGCATTTCGGATCCCGCGCGACACACACCATCGCCCCGAAGTCCATCAGCGCCTGATTGAAATCGAAGACGTCCCGCACCGGCACCAGTGCATCCGACACCGCCCACAGGTGCCGCTTCATCGCGTGGCTTTTCGGATCGCCCGCGCCGACGAACATCCGGAACAGCACCCGCGCGACGTTGGTGTCGAGAATCGCCGCGCGCTCCCGAAACGCGAAGCTGCGGATCGCGCCCGCCGTGTACTGCCCGATGCCCTTGAACGAGCGCAGCGTCGCTTCGTCCGGCGGCAGCTGACCGCCGTACTTCGCGACCGACTCCCGCGCGATCGACTGCAGCCGGCGCGGACGGATGTTGTAGCCGAGCGGCCGCCACGCCGCCGCGACTTCGTGCTCCGGCGCGGCGGCGAGGGCCTGCATCGACGGGTACCGGTCGAGCCACTCGGCGTACTTCGGCAGCACCCGGTCGACCTGCGTCTGCTGCAGCATGATTTCCGAGACGAGGATGTGATACGGGTCGTCGGTCTTGCGCCACGGCAGATCGCGGCCGTGCCGGCGATACCACGTGAGCAGGCGCCGTCTGAAGCGGCGACGGTCGGGCGATGCGGGAATGGAAAGAGCGCCCGCGCGTTTGGGTGCCATAATTTTGTTCGTGAAAATCTACACGCGAACCGGCGATTCCGGTGAAACGTCGCTCTTCGACGGCACGCGGGCGCGCAAGGACGATCCGCGCGTCGACGCCTACGGCGACGTCGACGAGCTGAACGCGTGGCTTGGCCTGGTCCGCGCCGCGCCGATCGACGCCACCGTCGGCGCCGAGATCGCCGCCATCCAGCGCGACCTGTTCGCGCTCGGCGCGCAGTTGGCCGATCCCGGCGAGAGGCTGGCGCCGCGCGTCGAGAAGGCGGTGATCGCCGACGCGCAGGTCGCGCGCCTCGAGCAGTTGATCGATCGCTACGAGGACACGCTGCCGCCGCTGCGCCGTTTCATCCTCGCCGGCGGCACGCAGGCGGGCGCCGCGCTGCATGTCGCGCGCACCGTCTGCCGCCGCGCCGAACGCCGCATCGTCTCGCTGCAGCCGCCGGTCGATCCCGTGCTCGTCCGCTACGTGAATCGCCTGTCCGATCTCCTGTTTGTCCTGGCACGGGCCGTCAATCAGCATGCGAGCTGCTCAGAGATGGAATGGTGACGGTCAGCCTCCGCTGCGGCCTGTGTCGTCCTCTAGTTCCTCGTCGGGCGCGCGTCACACGATTCCAGCGCGCGCCTCACTGCCGCGAAGACCGTCCGCGCCAGTTCCTGTGAAACGCGCTCCCGGATGGCGCCGCATCGGACCAGCATCGTGCCGTTGACCGCTTCGATCGCGACGTCCCAGCGATCGCGGGCGATGCCCTCGGGACGATCTTCGAAGCTGGTCGGCTGACGGTTGGCGCTCTCCGGGTGACGCCGCGAGACGTACGCCGCAATCGGCGCGCCGTTGATCAGCACGCGGGCGGCGACGATCAGATCCTTGTCGATCGACCGCTCGCCGTAATAAAACCGTGAGGCGTCCTCGCTGAAGATCGCGAGGTCGTCGGCATCTGGAATCTCGGCGACGATCGTCCGGCCCAGCGCCCGCTCCGAATCGCGCGCCCGGCGGCGCCGCCGGCGGAACGTCTGCAGCGCCGTGGCCAAGCTGGCGGCGGCGATCAACAATGCCAGGGCGACCAGCGCCGCGACGAGGTCCCGCATCACGGATCACCGTTGGTCGCGAGCGGCGCGTCAGCCGGTGCCGCTCCCGCGGAGGTCGGCCGGCCGATCACCGGGAGTGCCGCTTCAGGGGGACCGTCAGGAGCGACTAGAATGCACCGGTGTCCTTGCCCGAGCCGCTGGCCCGTGCGTATGCGGCCTGCGAGGCGCTGGCGCGGTCGCACTACGAGAACTTCCCGGTGGCGTCGCGATTGCTCCCGGCGCGGATGCGTCCTCATGTCGCGGCCGTGTACGCGTTTGCGCGCGTCGCCGACGACATCGCCGACGAAGGCTCGGCGCCGGCCGCCGATCGGCTCGCACAGCTCAACGCGTGGCAGCGCCGGCTGCATGCGGCGGTCGCGGTGGAGGGCGTCGAGGGTGCGCCTCACGAGCACGAAGATCTCATCGTCGCCGCGCTGGCGCATTCGATCCGATCGCTCGAGCTGCCGATCGCGCTGTTCGACGATCTCGTGAGCGCGTTCGGTCAGGATACCATGACGACTCGTTACGGCTCGTGGACCGACGTATTCGACTACTGCCGCCGATCGGCGAATCCGGTCGGCCGGCTGGTGCTGCGAATCGCCGGCGTGCGCGACGGCGCGCTCGATCGATCGTCGGACGCCTTGTGCACCGCGCTGCAGCTCGCGAACTTCTGGCAGGACTTCGGGCACGACTGGCGCAGCGGCCGGTTGTACGTGCCGCGCGACGTGCAGGCCGCCGCCGGCGCCAGCGAACGCGATCTGGTCGACGCGCCGGCCGGCCCGCTGCCCGCGGCGTGGACCGCGGCGCTGGCCAACTGCGTGGCGATCAC
>DATFWL010000310.1:0-3971 GCA_035259385.1 Vicinamibacterales bacterium
GGGAACCGCCAGGCAAATCCTGGTGTCGAACCCGGGCGTCCACAATCACTTTCCAGTGTGGTCGCCAGATGGCGCCTTCATCTATTTCGTTCGCGGGTTTCCACCGGATCAAATGGACGTCTGGCGCATTCGCGCCGAGGGCGGCACGCCCGAGCGACTCACCTTTCACGAATCACGGGTCGTGTTTCCCACATTCGTGGACAGCCGGACGCTGCTGTACCTGGCCACCGCTGACGATGGCTCGGGTCCTTGGGTTCATGCGCTGAATGTGGAACGGCGTGCATCGCAGCGCCTCAGCACAGGTGTCGATCCGTACACGTCCATTGCTGCCAGCATGGACGGCCGCCGCATCGCCGGGGCCGTATCGCGGCCGACGTCGGGGTTGTGGCGCGGGACGATTCACGAACGCCCAATCGACGAGTCGCGAGCGGTTCGCGTCACGCTTCCGACGGCGCACGGCTTGTCGCCCCGATTCGGACCGGACTACATGCTGTACCGCGCGTCGACATCCGGAACCGACGGTCTCTGGAAGCTCGGCGAGGGACAGAAACCCGCGGAGCTCTGGAACGGTCGCGACGGCCGTGTCGTGGCTGCACCGGCGATTGCCCCCAATGGCCGGCAGTTCGCATTTCCGGTACGGCGAGGCGGCGTCACGCGACTGCACGTCATGAATGCCGACGGAAGCGGCGTCCGACAAATCACGGAGGCGCTCGACGTGCGCGGATCTCCCGCCTGGTCCCCCGACGGGCGGTGGATCGCCGTCGCCGCTAACCGCGACGGTCAGCCTGCGTTGTTCAAGCTGCCGATCGATGGCGGCGCACCAGTTCTCCTCGCCCAGGGCTTCGCCCTCGATCCCGTCTGGGCTCCCTCGGGTCGATTCCTGATCTACTCCGGTGCCGATGTGGCCACCACGTTTGCGCTGAAGGCCGTCGCGGCGGACGGGAGCCCGTATCCGCTGCCTGACCTCGTCTTGAGCCGCGGAGCGCGCCACGTGGTGTTTCTCGGCGGAGACGACGCGCTGGTGACGATGAAGGGAGATGTGTCGTACAAGGAGCTCTGGGTGCACGATCTCAAGACGGGGCGCGAGCGGCAGCTCACGGCGCTTGGCCGTCGTTTCACGATCGGGGATTTCGATATGTCGCCGGACGGCCGCGAGGTGCTCTTCGATCGGTCCAGGGACGAATCGGACGTCGTCCTCATCGAACGACCGAAGTGATCAGTGTGAGAATTGTGGCAACGTCGCGTAAACGCTCGCCGGACTCGTGTGAATACATATACGTCAGCACTCTTTCAAGGAGCCGACGCACATGACACTCCGCTTTGGTCTGGCCGCTGCGCTCGTCCTGGCCGGTTCGATGACCGTGCTCGCGCAGAGCCACGACAGGACGCATCCGCAGGGACAACCCCATGGACCGCACGAGGCGGTCGATCCGCAGGTGCACGCCGCGATGCACGCCTTGCTTGGAACCTGGACCGGCACGCTCAGCTCGGCCAACGGTCCGGAAGCGATGCAGCTCGTGGCGGCGAACGACCCCGACGGGCGGTTGACCCTCACGTTCACGTCGGACTCGGCTCACTTCGGTCCTGCCAGCGATGTCGCGCTGAAAGGCAATGCGGTTCGATGGACGCAGGCGCTGGCAGACGGATCGTGCCGGGCCAGCGCGTCGCTGGCGGCGGCGAAAAATCAGTTGCCGGAGACGCTGAAAGGATCGCTGAGCTGTGCCGACGCCAGTGTCCCCTTCAGTTTGAAGAAGACGAAGGAGTAACCACACCAGGAACGTGGTGGCGGTGGCGTTGTCTCCAGGGCCTGACGACGCCCGGACGGATGGCGCGCTCGTTGAGGCGACAGGCCGCGGTGACAATGAGGCGTTCGCGGTGCTCGTGCGACGGTACGTCCGACCGGCGACGCTGCTGGCCGCCCAGCTTCTCGGTGTTCGCGACGAGGCGGAAGACATCGTTCAGGACGCGCTGTTGATCGTGCACAGAGATGCGCGCCGATTTGACGCCACACGCCCGTTTGCGCCGTGGTTCTATGCGATCGTCAGGCGCCTTGCCGCGAACAGACGATCCCGCAGTCTGCGCCGCGCACGTCTGTTGCGCCTGTGGAGAGGACGCGTGACGGGCGAACCGGCATCGCCACCGGCCGAGGCAGCCCTGAATGCCGGCCTGGACGCCAGCACGGCGGCCCGTGCGATGAGAACGCTCTCGCCGATGCAGCGCGCGTGCTTCGAGCTCGTCGAGATTCGAGGTCTATCCTGCGAGGAGGTCGCCGCGATGCACGGGATCAGCGAGTCCACCGTCCGACAGCACGTGTTCCGGGCACGCGCGTCGCTCCGAAGTGTCCTTTCCGACAAGGCGTCAGAGGGATCCGAATGACGGACATTCAGCTGTTCGACACCGGCGATGTCCATGACGAGGCGCAACACTGGGACGCGTTTGCCGCACGGGTGACGGCCGAGGCGATGAAGCGACCCGTTTCCGTTCTGCAGTGGCTGGCGGGGCCGCGCGCCGCTGCGGTGGCGATGGCCTTCGTGATTGCGGCCCTTGCGATCGTTTTCCTGGCGACCGGGGATGCGCAGGGAGATATGAGCGTCCGCGAACAATGGACGCGCCTGCTGGCGCCTTCCGATCCCGTCGGTCGCACGATCGCAACCGGCGACCGCCCGCCGAGCGTGAGCCGGCTGTTCGATGACGCTCGAGGCAGCAACAGATGACGGTGCCGTCGTCCGTGAGAGGAACGCTTCTGCTCGTGCTGGTGTTCATCGCCGGCGTAGCGGCTGGGATTGTGTACGAGCGCCAGCAGAACTACGCGCATGAAAACGGTCCTGCCGACGCGCATACATTGCTGCACAGGCTCGCGGGCGAGCTTCAGCTCAGTCCTTCGCAACAGGACGCCATCAACCAGATTCTCGCCAGACATCAGAAGGACGTCGAGTCGACATGGCACGACATGCAGCCGCGCGTTCACGCGGCGCTCGACGCGGCCGAACAGGAGATCGTCGGCGTTCTCACTCCCGAGCAGGCCGCGAGATTCCGGCAGCTGGCCGGGATGCACCACCAGCCCGGCCCACATCGTTAACGGCGCCTTCGCCGTCGCCGCGCAACGAACGGACCGGCGAGCGCCGCCAGCACGCCAAGGTGCGCGAGCACCGCCACGGCGACGGCAGTCGAGCCAACGGTGATCCCGGCGAGCGGGCGGATCCTGTACAAGAAGATGGATGCGAGGATCAGCATCGCCGCCGAAAAAAGGAGACCGACGCGACGATGCCGGCGTTCATGCGCCGTCAGCGTGATCGAGCGCCTCACAACATGGCGCCTCTGCGACGACAAAGTTCAGATCGTTCATGCCGAGCGGGCCGGTCCTGATCGGCCTCAGGCCCGCGTCGTTCAACAGCTTGACGATGTCCTCGACGTCGACGTGGCCATGCCGGTGAACATGGGCCAGCAGCCCTCGGCGCTTGGCGCGACCGAAGTCGACGGCCACCACGCGACCGCCGGTCTTCAGCACTCTCGTGATCTCCCCTGCGCACCGCTGCCGAGTCTTCCTCGGGAGGTGGTGAAGCATCAGCGTGCTGAAGACCACGTCGAATCGTCGATCCGGAAAAGGCAGGTTCTCGGCAACCGCAACCTGAAACGTGGCACGCGCGCCAGCCTTGCCCGCTTTGCGAGTTGCCCGGGCAATCATGGAGGGTGAAGCGTCGATGCCGGTCACGGCGCCCGTCGTGCCGACATGGCGCGCAGCGGCGATCGCCAGGGTTCCGGTTCCGCAGCCGATGTCGAGAACGTCGTTGCCGGTCTGCAGCTCGGCAAGACGGATGATGGCCTCTCTCAATTCGCGCTCTCGGCCGCGCGTCAGCAGCCACGCCAGGAGGTCGTAGCGGGCTGCCCAGTTCAAGACCAGACCGTGAGTGCCTGGTGCCGTGTGTTCGTCCATTGCACGCTCCACTCTCAGCGTAGACTGGAAATGCGCG
>DATFWL010000311.1:0-6767 GCA_035259385.1 Vicinamibacterales bacterium
GAGTCGTCGTTGTTGACGCCGTTGATCTGGAACGTCGCGCCCCGCGTGCCGGTCCCGTTGAAGTTGATCGAGGACCCCGAGGACGCCGTCGGGTTGTTCTGGCCGCTCGTCGGGTTCTCCTGGAAGCCGGTGAACGTCTCGGCCAGCGTGAGGAAGCTGCCCGCCGACAGCGTCGGCTTGTCCATGATCTGTTCCGCGGTCAGCGTCCCCTTCGTCTCGCCGCTCGTCAGGTTGATCGGCGGCGCCGCGGCGGTGACCGTCACTTCCTGCGTCACGCGCGGATCCAGCTTCAGATCGACGACGCGCGTTTCGTTGAGCCGGAGCTCGACGTCGTCGCGCTTCGCGGTGCCGAAGCCCTGGAGCGCCGCCGACAGGCGATAGGTTCCGATTGGCAGAAACGGTGCGCTGTAGAACCCCCGCTCGTTGGTGACCGTCGCCCGCTCGCTGCCTGTTTCGGCGTGCGTGAGCAGGATCGTCACGCCCGGCAGCACGCCGCCGCTGGCGTCCGTGACGGTACCCTGGATGGTGCCGGTCACCGTCTGCGCCTCCGCGGCAACGGCCGGAACGCCGAGGCACACTGCGAACGCGATGGACCACAGGCGGATTCTCGTGGGTATCATGGCGGGAGAGCATATCATTATAATGATTCGGGTCAACGTGGCTGTGCTCAAGCGCGACGCCCCGGTGCCGCTCTACCACCAGCTCAAGGCGGCCCTGCTCGGCGACATCGAGTCGGGGCGGTGGCGTCCGGGGGAACGTCTGCCAACTGAGGACGAGCTCATCGACCGCTTCAAGGTGAGCAAGATCACGGTTCGCCACGCGCTGCGTGATCTGACTCAGCTCGGATACATCCGCCGCGAGCAGGGTCGCGGGACGTTCGTGCAGGGCCCGCCCCTCGAAGAGGGCCCCCGCGAGCTGAAAAGCTTCACGAGCGAAGTGCAGGGCCACGGCTTTCGCGCCACGTCGCGCGTGCTCGAACAGGGTGTCGTGACGGCGACGCCCGACATCGCCGCCCGGCTCGAGGTGCCCGAGGGGGAAGCCGTGTTCCGGCTGCACCGGCTCCGGCTCGCGGACGGTGAACCCATGGGACTCCAGACGGCGTACATCCCGATGCGCCTCGTGCCCGGGATCGACAAGCTGTCGTTTACCGGCGCGTCGCTCTATGAAGTGCTGGCGTCGCGGTACTCGCTCTATCCTGCGGGCGCGCGCGAGACGCATCAGGCCGTGCAGGTGACGGAAGAGGCGGCCCTTCTCCTCCGCGCGCCGGTGGGCTCGCCGGCGCTGGCGGCCGAACGCCTCACCAGTCTGGAAGACGGCCGCCCTCTCGAGCTGGTGCACTCGATCATGCGCGGCGACCGCTACAAGATCGTGCTCGATCTGCGCGCGCGGCGTTGACGAAGGCCGGACCGGCTGGTAGACTCAGCTGTTCCATGAAAGTCCAGGCACCCTGTCTACGCGGCCGACCTCACGCCGCGCTCGCGGCAGCGCTGTGCGCCGCGCTCGTCGTCGCCGTCGCTCTCGGCGGACGCGCGCTCGCCGAGACCGCCGCGGCGGCGCAGCCCGAGACCCGCGCGCTGTGGGTGCTTCGCACGTCGCTCACCTCGCCCGCCAGCATCGCGTCGCTCGTCCGCACGGCGAAGGAGCAGGGCTTCAATACGCTGCTCGTGCAGGTGCGTGGCCGCGGCGACGCCTATTACGCGAGTGCCGTCGAACCGCGCGCCGCCGATCTCGCGCGCCAGCCGGCGGCGTTCGATCCGCTTGCGACGCTGCTCGGCGAGGCGCACGCGGCCGGCATCCGCGTGCACGCGTGGATGTGCGTGAATCTCGTGTCGAGCGCGGTCGAGCTGCCCGCCACGCCGGACCACCTCGTCACGCGGCACCCCGAGTGGCTGATGGTGCCGCGCGCCATCGCCCAGGACGTGGCGCATCTCGACCCCGTCAATCCCGGGTACGTCGGCAAGATCGCGCGCTGGACGCGCGGACAGCTCGAGACCGTCGAAGGCTTGTATGCCACGCCGCTGCTCCCCAACGCCGCGGCGTACGTCGCGCACGTCGTCGACGATCTCGCTCGCCACTACGATGTCGACGGCGTGCACCTCGACTACGTCCGCTTCCCCACTCAGCAGTTCGACTACAGCCGGTTCGCGATCGCCGAGTTCCGCGCCGATCTCCGTCCGCATCTGTCGGCGGCGGCGCGCGCCGAGATGGACAAGGCAGAAGCCGACGATCTGTTCGCGTACCCGGACCGCTTCCCTGCCGAGTGGAAAGCGTTCCGCCGTGCGCGGCTGACGGCGCTCGTGGCGGGCGTCCGGCAGAGGCTGCGGACCGCGCGGCCGGCGGCGCTCCTGACGGCCGCCGTCACGGCCGACGCGCAGGACGCCACCGACGAGCGGCTTCAGGACTGGCACGCCTGGCTGTCGGCCGGCCTCGTGGACGCTGTCGCGCCGATGGCCTACACGCAGGAGGCGTCCCGCTTCGCGGAACAGATCGCCGCCGCTCGCGCGGCCGCAGGCAGCCGCGCCGTCTGGGCCGGCATTGGCGCCTACCGCCTCTCGCCGGCGCAAACGATCGAAAACATCCAGGCGGCGCGCCGCCTCGGCGCCGCGGGCATCGTCCTCTTCTCGTACGACAGCCTCACCGGTCCCAAGCCGCCCGCCCCCGACTACCTCGCCACCGTCAGCCGCGCCGCGTTCGCTCCGGCGTCCGCTGACAGCAGCGCCCGTTAGCTCGAGACTGCAGAGGCCTTCACAGGACGCGGAGTAAAAGCAAACCACAAGAGCCGCGGAGACACGGAACCATTCGGGTTTCAGAAAGCACTAGAATTCCTCTGCGTCTCCGTGCCTCTGCGGTGAGCGATTCTCTGTGTCCTCGAGCCCCTCTGCGATCTCTCTCATCGAGCGTGCAATCGCCGCGCGCGCTTTCCCCGCGGCCGTCGTCGAGACCGGCGGACGCGCCGGCGTGCGGTGGCGCCAGGCCTTCGGCGCGCTCACGTACGCGCCCGACTCGCCGGCGACGACGACCGAGACCATCTTCGATCTTGCATCGTTGACGAAGGTGATCGCGACGGCGACCCAGGCGATGCGCGCGGTCGACGCGGGCGCGCTCGCGCTCGATCGACGCGTCGCGGAGCACGTGCCGGCATGGCGCGGCATCGACCGCGAAGCGGTGACGATCGCCGATCTCCTCGAGCACGCGTCCGGCCTGACCGCGTACCTGCCGTTCTTCCGCGATCACCACGGCCGCGCCGAGTTCGAGCGCGGGATCTGCACGCTGCCGCTCGAGTACGCCCCCCGCACGCAGTCGATCTACAGCGACCTCGGGTTCATCCTGCTGGGGTTCATCCTCGAGGACGTGGGATTTCCGCTCGACGAGTTCAACGCCGGTGAATTCCGCCTGAAGGCGGAAGCTACAAGCGCTATCTGTAGTTTCCGCCTTGAGGCGGAATTCCCCGATCGCCTTCAGGCGGAATTCCGCGATCGCCTTCAGGCGGAATTCCCCGATCGCCTTCAGGCGGAATGGCGCGCGCGCTGCGCGCCGACGGAACTGGATCTCTGGCGCGGACGGCTGCTCCAGGGGGAAGTGCACGACGAGAATTGCTGGGCGCTCGGCGGTGTCGCCGGCCATACGGGGCTCTTCGGCACCGCGGCCGGCGTCGGCGCCTTCGCGCGCGAGATTCTTCGCGGGCTCGCGGGCGAGAGGTCCGGCCTGCGAGTCACATCCGACACGCTCGCGCGCTTCGTGAAGAAGTCCACCGTGCCGGGCAGCTCCCGCGCGCTCGCATGGGACACGATGCTGCCCACCTCGTCGTGCGGCACGCGCCTGTCGCCGCGCGCGATCGGCCACACGGGCTTCACCGGCACGTCGCTGTGGATCGATCCCGAGCTGGATCTCTACGTCGTGTTCCTCACGAACCGCGTGCACCCGACGAGGGACAACAACGCCATCCAGCCGGTGCGACGCGCGCTCCACGATGCGCTGGCTTCGAGGGCTCCGACTGCCAACTGAGCCGCGGCGTCCTAAGTCTCAGTGACGACGCTCATGGCCTCATCGCGGGGACGGATGTGAGCCTAACGGCATCCCGGTGCGCCGGGAGGACACCGCGGTACCGGTGCGCCCGGACCTCCAGGACGGGGGCCGCCAGGACTTCCAGGCGGGCGAGTACCGCCGCCGGGGCCGCCGCCCATCCCGCCGCCGGGAAATCCGGTGCCGCCGCCGGGGAATCCGGTGCCGCCTCCCGGGAATCCGGTGCCACCTGGGCCAGCGCCGCTGCGTTGCCCCGGACCGCCGCCGCGCTGACCAGGATTGATCGGCTGGCCGCCGCGTCCGCCGCCCGCGCCAAGCCCCTGAAAGAAGAACATCCACTCGTTGTAGTGGTTCCGCCCCAGGAACAGGCGGATCGATTCATCCTTGCTCTTGCTGCGCACGCCCTGGATGCCGCCCGGCACGGTGTCGTTGAAGCCGCTGTTCGGATTGCTGTTCGCGCCGAGCCGCCCGGTCGTCGCCGGCGGACCGCTGCTGATCCTCTGCGGCGCGCCACGCCCGCCCGGCAGCGACGATCCCTGCACGCCTCCGGGGTTCGGATTGGCAGCCGAAATCAACTCAAAGTCGTCGTTCGTGATGGGGTCCTTGTATTTCTTCCGGAGGAAGCGCTGCTGCACCAGATCGTCCACGCGCGTCGGCAGCGCCCGGGTCTTCGTGTTGAACAGACGAATCGCGCGGACGTACTGCTGGCCGCGGAAGATGAGCTCTTCTTCCTTCTCGCGCTGGGCGTCGTGGCGCCACACCGGCAGGGCGACCGACATCAGAACCGCCATGACGGCCAGCGCCACGAGCAGCGCGGCCATCGCGTAGCCTCGTTCGGTCGAGCCTTGACCCCGTAAACTCATGAGACTACTATTGTTAGCGCCAGATATGGTAACACAGCGCCGCGCCATGCTCACGCTCCTTTTGTTGCCGCTCGCCCTCGTGGCGGCGTGTGACAAGGTGCCGCTCCTGGCGCCAACGGGCAGTGTCATCAACCTCTTCCCCGCGACCACGAGCGTCTCGCTCAACAGCGAGGTGACCATCATCGCAACCGTCATCGAGAACGGCGTGGCGTCTAGCGGATCCGGCGGCCCGACGGGCGGCGGCACGGCGCGCGCGGGCAACGGCACGCCGGTGCAGAACGGCACAGTCATCAGTTTTACGACGACGATCGGCCGAATTGAGCCTTCCGAGGCGCGGACGAGCAACGGGCAGGTGAACGTCAGGTTGATCACCGGCAACGTGAGCGGCGAGGCCACGATCACAGCCTATTCAGGCGGCGCCTCGAATCAGATCAAGCTCAAGGTAGGCGCCGCCGCCGCAAGCACCATCAGCGTCACTGCCGCGCCGTCGAATCTCGGCTCGAACGGCGGGTCAGCTCTGATCACGGCGACCGTCATCGACGAGGGCGGAAGTGGCGTCGGCGGCGTCCCGATCACGTTCACGACCGACAGAGGATCGATTACGCCGACCTCGGCCAACACGGACCCGTCCGGCACTGCGACGGCGACCTTGACCACGAGCGCCACTGCAAAGGTCACGGTCGCTGCGGCTGGAGGCAAGAGCGGCTCGGCGACCGTTACGGTCAGTGCCAGACTTCTGAGCTCGTTCAGCGTCAATTCGAGCTCGAAGAAGGTGGCCGGCGGCCCCGTGCAGTTCGACGTGGGCATCGGGAGTGGCGCCAATCTCGCAAACGTGCACGTCGATTTCGGCGACGGAAACGGCGCCGATCTCGGCCCGATTAGTTCTAGCAGTTCGACCTTCCACGGCTATTGCTCGGCCGGTCAGTTCAACGCAACCGCGTCCGCGGTCGATGCGACCGGAGCGCGGGAGCAACTGAACACGAGCGTGATCATCGGATCGTTGCCGGCGACGTTAGGAGCGCCCGCCGCGACGACAACCGTCGGCACGCCCGTCACCTTCACCGTCGGGGGCGTGATTGACGCGCAAATCGCCCACTACAGATGGAGTTGGGACGACGGCACAGAGACTTTCGAGACGACGGCGCCACAGACTACGCACACGTTCACGACGCGAGGTCTGAAAACGGTTCGCGTCGACGTGTTTGGCGTGGGGTGCGGACAAATCGCCACCGCCACCGTCTCGCTCAATGTCAGTTGAGGCGCCGGGTCTGAAGACCCGGCCTACACGAGAGACGACGGCGCGGCGATCCGCGCCAGGATATCCGCCCGGCGACGGGCGGATTCTTTTTTCCCGAACACGAAGTACGCGCAGCGCGCCGGCGAGCGTTTGGTCATGTAGCCGTCGTACTTGCGGTGGAACGCGCGCTCGATCTCGACCTCGCGCGTGAAGCCGGCGGCCTCGAAGCGGCTCGCCCACCACCGCGCGGTCGCCCATGTCAGGTGGCCGTGGAGCGGATAGCCGGTTTCCTCGACGTGCAGCGTGCGCAACAGGCCGCCGGCCCTTGCCTGCTCTTCCCACCCGTCCACGTAGTACGGAAAGACCGTCCCGAACACCGCGTCCTCGCCGAACGCCGGAATGTTGCAGAAGAGAAATGCGTCTTCGCGCGTGATCTGCGACAGGCGCGCGATGGAGGCGTCGAGCCTGTTGGGATTGAGGTGCTCGAAGACGTCGAGACCGAACACGAGGTCGTACGTCGACGGCAGGTCGAGCGTCAGGAGATCCCCGTGGTGGATCCGCGGCCGGACTCGCTCTGACGCCTTCGCGATCGCCATCGCGCTGATCTCGACCCCCTCGGCGGCGATCCCGAGATCGTCGAGGCA
>DATFWL010000312.1:0-3210 GCA_035259385.1 Vicinamibacterales bacterium
GATCGCGATGTCACGCTTCTTGCCGAGCTGATCGAACAGGTCCTCGAGGTTCATGCTGGCGGCGACGTCGCCGCGCTCCCACAGGACATTGACCATTTCTCCCCACACACGCACCTTCTGGTAGCGCCCTGCGGCGCGCGCTTGCCCGACGACGTCCCCGAAGGCGCCGTTGAATACAGGCGGATCCGGCATGGCGTCCCGCATGAAGGTCGGCAGCAGTTCGTCGGCATCAACCACCGTCAGCTGTCCGCGTTTTCTTGCCGCATCCACGTCCACGCCCTCGGCTTCAAGGCGAGCGCCAATGCTGTTCCAGTGCGGAAGCGTTGATACAAGGATGACGCCCTCTCCCTTCGCGAAACCGGCATGAGCGAACCGGCAGACGGCGCGGTTGAGAAAATCCTGCTCTTGATAGAGCTGCACGATGTGATGGCATGGGACGGCGTTCGCCACCACTCGATCCCAGGTCTCGTACTCTTGAGGGTCAAGCTCACGGTGCATGGTACTTTGTCCTTCCTGGCGACGTGTTCTGGCGGCACCTCCGAGATTCCCCGTATCGATACCGAGATCCAACTCCAGAGTCGCGATCAAAAACAAGCGGGAATTCTGCTGCGTTCGGTTCCGCTCACGGGGAAGGCGTGCACAGCTGGTCAGTGTGTGTGTGTCGAGTCACACACACACGACGAGCCGTCGAGATTTGAAAGCAGACTCAGACGACGATTCAGCGAGGCCAACTGACGGCACGTGGGTTGCCTCACGACAAGACATGGCGATCTCGAGCAGGACGTCTCTTCTTCTATATTCGCGCAAACGTCGATGCCGCCGCTTGGAGGATTTCGTCCGACAGCTGTGGATCGTCCACGGCGCGAGAAAGAATGAGGGCGCCAATCAGTCCGGCCATCGTCGCCAGCGCCTTTTGACGTCGAGCCGCCATTCGACCTGGCAGGAGCTCCTGCAACACTCTGATGCGACGCCGGAGTCCGTCGGTGAAAGCGCGACGCACGGAACGCGGCTGGCGTACGACATCCGATCCAAGCGCGGCGAACAAACAGCCGTTTGCCGCATCCTCACGATGACGCGGCGACAGGTACTTGCGAACCACATCGGCGAAAGATGGATTCGCGGTGTCGGTCAACCGCTCGAGCCATCCTTCGCGACCGAGCACACGTGCCGTGATTTCGGCGGCCAGGTCTTCTTTCGACGCGAAATGACCGTAGAAGCCACCGTGCGTCAGACCGGCCTCTTTCATGATGTCGGCCACGCCGATGCCATCGAAGCCCCGCTCACGGAAAAGCGTCCCGGCCACCTCCAAAATCTTCTCGCGGTGAGCCGCCGCCTGCTCGCGCGTCACTCTCATAGCTGCTCCCGTTTCCCGAATCCGCTTGACATTATACATGATGACCGTCATAAATAACTATACATGACGGTCATCATGTAATTCCAGAGGGAGCGGACTTTTATGACGGCGACGACACGGCGGCGAACCTACTGGACGGCGGCGGGGATCCTTCTCGTCACCGTCGCGATCGGAGTGCTCGCGACCCCCCACGGGAAAGCGGCCACCAAGCCGGCTCCTCCGCCTCCGCCAGAGGTCAGCGTCATGCATCTCGCCGGCGAGGACGTCGCAACCTATCGCGAGTATCCCGCCCGCACCTACGCCCGCGACCTCGTTGAGGTCCGAGGACGTGTGGATGGCTACGTCGATCGGCGCACGTTCGACATCGGCTCCGACGTACGGGCCGGACAAGTGTTGTACGTCCTCGACGTGCGGCCCTACGACGCGGAGGTCGAGCGCGCGCGTGGCGCGCTCGCCCAGGCGACGGCGGACATCGCCCAAGCCGAGGCCGCTCTCTTGAAGACTCGGCAGGATGTCGAGCGCCTGGAGCCGTTGGTCAAGGAAGAAGCGGCGCCGAGGCAGGACCTCGACAACGCCCTCGCGGCTCGTCAAGCGGGCGAAGCGGCGGTCGTCGCGCGCAAAGCGACGGTCGAAGCCAACCGCGCCATTCTCCGCAGCGCCGAGTTGAATCTGGAATACGCGACGATTCGT
Source organism: Vicinamibacterales bacterium (assembly GCA_035259385.1). Classification (GTDB taxonomy): domain Bacteria; phylum Acidobacteriota; class Vicinamibacteria; order Vicinamibacterales; family CAVVIG01; genus QHWK01. The sequence continues at coordinate 2,045 of DATFWL010000312.1, forward strand.
GCGCCGATCAGCGGACGCGTCGGCGAGAGCCTGCTGCAGGTTGGCGGCCTCGTCACCAAGACCTCGCCGCAACCGCTGACGACGATCGTACCGCTCGATCCGGTCTGGGTACGGTTCCAGGTCAGCGAGGCCGAACTACCGCTGTTCGGTCCCGGTAGGCGCGGATCGCTGGCGATCGAGTTGGTGCTGAGCGACGGGAGCGTGCCCGCGGTTCAGGGTCACATCGAAGACACGCTGAATAGCGTCAATACCAAGACCGGCACCCTCGAAGTGCAGGCGACGTTTCGCAATCCGGACCATACGGTGCTGCCCGGGCAGTTCGCGCGTGTCCGCGTCCGCACCGCCGAACGGCGGCAGGCGCTGCTCGTGCCGCAGCGCGCCGTTCAAGAACTGCAGGGGCAGCAGTCGGTCCTGACCGTCGGCGCCGACAACATCGTCCAAGCGCGCGCCGTCGTAACCGGCGATCGCGTCGACCAGCGATGGATCGTCGAGCAAGGCCTCAAGGCAGGCGACGTGATTGTCGTCGACGGACTTCAGAAGGTGCGAGCTGGAACGCGCGTGACGCCACGCGCTTCATCGCCGTCGACCCGAGCGATTGGACGGTGACCCGTGGCCAAGTTCTTCATCGATCGACCGATCTTCGCGATCGTCATCGCGATCGTCATGGTCTTGCTCGGCGCGGCCGCCATCCCCAATCTGCCGATTGCCACCTACCCCGAAGTCGTGCCGCCGGTCGTGCAGATCACGGCGAACTTCCGCGGCGCGAATGCTCAGGACCTCGAACGGACGGTCGCCCAGCCGATTGAGCAGCAGCTCGTCGCCCTGGACGGGATGCTGTATTTCTTTTCACGGAGCTCGAACGATGGCGTCCTGACCGTCGACGTCACGTTCGATCTCGGTACCAACGTCGACACCGCCGTGGTCCAGACGCAGAACCGTGTGAGCCTGGCGTTGCCCGTGCTGCCCTCTGAGGTCCAGCGCGAAGGCGTGACGGTCAAGAAACTCTCGACTGCCATCCTGCTCGGGATGGCCTTCACGTCGAAGGACGACCGGTACGACGCCAGGTTCCTCAACAACTTCGTCACCATCAACGTGCTGGATCGCATTGCCAGTCTGCCCGGAGTTGGCGAAGCGCGCCTCGCGTCCCGGCAGGATTACGGCATGCG
>DATFWL010000313.1:0-3190 GCA_035259385.1 Vicinamibacterales bacterium
TCCTACGACGTCGTGAAGGCCATCAACCCCGGCATCATCTACGCCCAGGTCAAGGGATTCGGTGAGGGCAGCCCGTTCGAGCAGAACCTCGCCTTCGACATGATCGCCCAGGCGTGCGGCGGCACGTTCAGCGTCACCGGAGACAAGGACGGCCCGCCCACCAGACCCGGGATCTCCCTCGGAGACACCGGCACCGGCATGCTGATGGCCATCACGATCATCTCGGCCCTGTACAAGCGCCGCGAGACGGGCGAGGGGCATCGGCTCCAGGTGGCGATGCAGGACGCGATCCTGCACTACATGCGGATCAACTTCGCGACCCAGGGCTTGACAGGCAGGGCGGCGGAGCGCGGCGGCAGCAAGGTGCCGGGTGTCAGCAACGCTCCGATGGGTCTTTATCCCTGCGCACCCGGCGGGCCGAACGACTACGTCTACATCATGACCAGCCGCGCCAACCCCGAGCATTGGGAGCGCCTGTTGAAGCTGATCGAACGGGAAGACCTGATCGGGGACCCGCGCTATCTCACCCCCGCCGACCGCGTCGCGCGGGAGCCCGAGGTGGATGAAGTTATCTCGGCGTGGACCAGGAAGAACAACAAGCTCGTCGCCATGAAGCTTCTGGGCGAGGCCGGTCTTCCCGCGGGCGCGGTGCTGGACACCGACGAGCTCAACAAGGATGTCACGTTCGAGCAGCGCGGGATCATGCAGACTATGGTTCATCCCGTGCATCGGCCGTTCAAGATGCCGGGCTGGCCCGTGCGCGTCGACGGTCGACCGACACGCGTGACGTCGTCTCCCATGCTGGGAGAGCACACGGAGCAGGTGCTGAGCGGTTGGCTCGGTCTGAGCGCAGAGGCCGTGGCCGCGTTGAGGGCCGACGGCGCGCTCTGAAGGGCGTTGGCATGTTGCATCCAGCTTCGAGCCGCTTGACGTGTTCTGTCGCGATCGAGTACCTTGCTTCCATGCAGCGATTCTTCGTTGCCGTGACCACGACCACTACCACGACCCGCAATGGCGGGCCGGTGGTCGTGCGTCATCGTAAGCTCTGAAGACTTAAACCAGATCGCAACGACACAGGCCCCGCCGGCGACGGACGGGGCCTTGTCTTTTTGGTGCCCTCCGCGCTGCGACTCAACTGGAGGACATCATGGACGATCACGACCACCGCGTACTCGGACGCAGGCTCGACTTGTTTCATCAGCAAGAGGAGGCGCCCGGGACTGCGTTCTGGCACCCGCGCGGCGCCACGCTGTATCTGTTGATCGAGAACTTCGTCCGTCGCGAAATGCGTCACGCGGGCTTTCGCGAGGTGCGTACGCCGCAGCTCCTCGCGCGCTCGCTCTGGGAGCGAAGCGGCCATTGGGCGAAGTTTGGCTCGAACATGTTTGCGTTCGCGATTGGCGAACGCGCATTCGCGCTAAAGCCGATGAACTGTCCGGGTCACGTGCAAATGTTCAAGGACCAGATCCGTTCGTATCGCGACTTGCCGCTCCGCTTTTCCGAATTTGGCATGTGCCATCGCTTCGAGCCATCCGGCACGTTGCACGGTCTGATGCGTGGCCGCGCCTTTACGCAGGACGATGCGCACGTGTTCTGTCTGCCTGAGCACACCGACAGTGAGGTCGCGCGCTTTTGTGCGCTCCTCAGACGCGTGTACGCGCGATTCGGATTTCGCGAATTCGGCGTCGGGTTCTCCACGCGTCCCCAATTGCGCGAAGGGTCGGACGATCTTTGGGATCAAGCCGAGAAACTGCTCGCGGATGCGGGCCGCAAGGCCGGGCTTGAATTGCGTTTGCAGCCGGGCGAAGGCGCATTCTACGGTCCCAAGCTCGAGTTCATCCTCGGGGATCGCGACGGACGCGAGTGGCAGTGCGGAACGATTCAGCTCGACTTGATCCTGCCCGACAAGCTCGACGCTAAAATCGTCGATGCGTCCGGCGCCGACGTGCGGCCGATGATGATTCATCATGCGGTGCTCGGCAGCATCGAGCGGTTTACGGCGGTATTGCTCGAACACTATCGGGGGCGTCTGCCGTTTTGGTTGGCTCCCGAGCAAGTCGTGGTCGCTCCGGTGACTACAGCGCACGAGTCGTATGCACGCGGTGTCGCGGAGTCCTTTTTGAGTTCCGACTTGCGCTGCGTGATCGACCCCGCGAATGAAACGCTCTCCCGCAGAATCGTCGCCGCGCGCGAACTAGGTATTCCGATCTTCGCCGCAGTCGGGTCGCAGGAGGTGTCTGCCGGCAGCGTGGCGCTGCGTGAACTCGATGGACGCCGGATCTCAATGAGCGTCGCGGACGCTGTCGCACACCTCAAGAATAAGGAGCTAGAGTAAGTCCGCGCCCGGTCGACATGCCGGGCGATTGCCCTTTGCCCTAGGCAGCTGGCTCGATCTGAGCGGAGACGCCGTCGCCGCGCTGAAGGCCGACGGCGCGCTCTGATCAGGCGCCGCAGATTAGCTGCCGCCGAGCGCCTTGCGCATGTCCTCACCCTGCGACTTCCACCACTGGTGCAGGACGGTGATGTCGGTGCCGACGGAGAAGTGGCGGACGCCCATGTCAAGGAAGTACTTCGCCTGATCCGCGGTGGCGATCTCGGCGCGCGGCGGCACGCCCATCTTGATGGCCGTTTCGAACACGCGGCGCTCCACCACGCGTAGCTCCGGGGAGTAGCGCTCGCCGGCCCGTCCGATGCCCATCGAGTAGTCGGAGCCGCCCCACTGCACCATGTCGACGCCTTTGACGGCGAGGACGTCCTCGAGCGTGTCGACCGTCCCCGGCTTCTCGATCATGATCGCGACGACGATGTCGCGCAGCGCCTGAACGTATTGCTTGCCGCCGCCATAACCCATGTACGTGAACCGACGGGTGGCGACGCCATACGTTCCTCCGTCTTCCGGAGTCTCCGCGCGCACGATGCGCACGCACTCCTGCACGTCGGCGGCGGAGCGACAGTCGGCGAACAGGATGCTGTGAAAACCCGAGCCGATGGCTCGTTGCGCGAGGAAGCCCCGCGGCTCCTGGTCGACCTTGAGCTGCATCGACATGTTGTAGATGTCCGCGGCTCGCGCGAGGTTGTCGAGGTCGTGAAGGTCGAAGGGGCCGTACTCGCCGACGAACTCGACGTAGTCGTAGAGACCCGTGTGCCCGATCGCTTCCACGACGGACGGCCACGTGGTGTGAATGTGGGT
>DATFWL010000314.1:0-4189 GCA_035259385.1 Vicinamibacterales bacterium
GATTTCGTCGAGCGTGTGGCGCGCGTCGCCGATGTCGCGCAGTCGCGCTTTCGGATCCTTTGCGAGACACCGTTCGAGGAGCGCGCGCAGCGCCGGCGGCAGCGTGGCCGGCAGCAGCGTCCACTCGGGGTCGCGCTCGAGGACGCGTGCCATCACGCCGGTGACCTCGTCGTCGTCGAACGGCCGCCGGCCTGCGAGCATCTCGAACAGCACGACGCCGAACGCCCAGATATCGGCCCGCTTGTCCACGGCCCTGCCGCGCGCCTGCTCGGGCGCCATGTAGGCAGCCGTGCCGAGGATCACGCCCATCTTCGTCGCGTGCGCGGTGAACGTGGGGGAGTTCATGACGGCGTTTGCCGGACCGGAGCCCGGACCCACTGGTCCGGCGGCCGACGAGGAGGGCGTCGGATCCATCGCCTTCGCGAGGCCGAAGTCGAGGACCTTCACGGTGCCGTCCGGCCTTACCTTCACGTTCGCCGGTTTCAGGTCGCGATGGACGATGCCGTGCTCGTGCGAGGCGTCGAGCGCGTCGGCGATCTGGCGCGCGATTGGCAGCGCGTCGGTCAGCGGCAGCGGCCCGCGCGCAATGATCGCGGAGAGATCCTCGCCGTCGGCGAACTCCATGACGAGCGCGCCGTTCACCACGCCGTACACGTGCGCGATGCCGGGATGATTCAGCGCGGCCAGCGTCTGCGCTTCCCGGGTGAAACGCGCGAGCCGCTCGGGATCGGCGGCGAAGAGGTCGGGCAGGACCTTGATCGCGACGTCGCGATTGAGCGTCGCATCGTGCGCGCGATAGACTTCGCCCATTCCGCCTGCGCCGATGGCGGACACAATCCGGTAAGGCCCCACACGGGTGCCCTGCTGCAAGCTCATCAGGAGTGAAGAGATTATATGCCGGACCTGAAGGTCCGGCCTACTTCAGAAGGACGCGCGTGCCGCGGATTTTCTGCGCGCTGAGCGTGCTGAGGAACGACGGGATGACGCGGTCCATCAGCTCGAAGTACGTCGACAGCGCGGGGACGCTCTGGTTCTGCGGGTAGAGGATCTCTTCGTGGAACGTTTCGGAATAGAGGATCGCGCCCGTGCGGCCGTCGATGAACACGAACCGGGGCTGCAGGATGAAGCCCTTCCGTTCCATGTAGGTCCGGACGGGGACGACGCTGCGGCGGCCGAGCGAGTCGAACACTTCGCGGTTGGTCATCACGAAGCCGCTCGTCTGGTTCGGCGTGAAGAGCACCGTGCCGGTCACGATGAGCGGGTTCTGGTATTCCTCGCCGAGCTTCTTCCAGTACGCGACGTCGGCGAAGATCTTGTCGAACTTCGCGAGATCCTTCTCGTTCTTGATCGTCGGCTCGCTGTTCTTCTTCGACTCGCTGGGCCTCGACTCGTTGGGTCTGGGCTCCGGCGTGTTGACGACGTTCGCCGTGGGAATCTGCCCCGGCGGCACGACGCCGGCCGACGAATTGGTGATGCCGGTGCCGTTGTCGCGCGACGCCTCGGTGGTCGCGATCTCGGCGAGCGGCAGGACTTCGGCCTCGATGACGCGCAGCGGCGACTTCGTCCGGAGCTGGCTGCGCAGCAGGCGCACCGTCTCGAGGTTCGCGTCGACGTCGTCTGTGCCGCCGCCGATGAACCCGGCGACGAGCACGCGCTGGAAGCCCGTGACGTCCATCTTCGGCTGGATCGGCGTCTCGATCGGGATCTCGTAGAACCCCGCACAGCCCGCCAGCGCGAACATGCCGGCCAGAACGAGGCTACTTGCCGCTGCGGCGCTTCGTGCGGTCATTGATTTCTTTGAAGAGATCGTAGTTCTGCCGGATCATGATGTTCTTCGGATCCAGCTCCAGGGCTTTCTCGTAGGCCTTCTTCGCCTCCTCGAACTTGCCTTCGTGCTCGTAGGCGATCGCAAGGTTGTTCCAGGCGGCGGCGTACGTCGGATCGATCTCGACCGCCTTCTGCCAGCGATAGAGCGCCTCGTTCCACAAGCCGTTCTGCGCGACGCGAATGCCGAACTCGACCTGTTCCTTTGATTTCGCGCGATCGTCGGCGCGCGCGGCCACCGGGGCGGCGGCGCTGACGCTGAGAACAACGACTGAAGCGAGAATCAGTCGGCGCATGGGATGTGTCGCCACTATAGCACCTTGAGGGTGACAAGGGAGCAACAGATGTACCACGGCCGCGCCGGGCGTCGTGGTGAAAGATTTGTGGTTTTTCGTCCGAATCTTGTAAGCACCGACGAGACGCGTAAGCCCGGGTGTTTGGTCGCGAGGACAGCGGGGCGTATAATAAAGGACACAGGGGTCGGGCACCGAGCCGCCGCGGCGGCGCCGGGGGTCCGGCCCCTGACGTTTTTCCGCGGTCCGGAGGCCGGAAGTGGACCTTCTGAACGCGGTCGCGCTCTCGCTCATCCACGGCATTTCGCGGCCGCGCGCCGCGGCAGTCTTCAAGGAACTTCGCGCGCAGACGTCGCGCGCCGTCGCGCTCGAAGAAGTGATTGCCGCGTGCGGCGCGGACGAGCGCGCGGACTCTCTCGCGCGCCGCGCACGCGACGAGGCAGCATCGCTCATCGAGCGTGCGCGCGCCGCTGGCATCGCACCCATTCGATCCGACGACGATGCGTATCCGCCGATGCTGCGCGCGATCGCGGATCCGCCGCCGGTGCTCTGGGCGCGCGGCGCGCTCGACGCGCTGAACAGACCAGCCGTCGCGATCGTTGGCTCGCGCGCCGCAACGCCATACGCGACGGAGGTGGCGGCGCGGCTTGCCGCAGAGCTCGCGGGCCGTCAGGTCGTGGTGGTGTCGGGGCTCGCGCGCGGCGTGGACGGGGCCGCGCACCGAGGCTCGGTGCAGGCGGGCGGCCGCACGATTGCCGTCATGGGCAGCGGGCCCGACGTCATCTATCCGCGGGAGCACGACGGACTGGCGGCAAGTATCTGTCGGGATGGGGCTTTGGTCAGCGAGCTCGGTCCGGGCGCGCCGCCCCTCCCGGAGCACTTTCCGCTCCGGAACCGGCTGATCAGCGGGATCTCCCTCGGGGTTGTCGTCGTCGAAGCATCGGAGAAGAGCGGCTCCCTCATTACCGCCCGCTGCGCGCTCGACCAGGGGCGCGACGTCATGGCGGTGCCCGGCAGCGTCCTGGGCGGCCGTAATCGCGGCTCGCACGCCCTCCTGAAGGACGGGGCAAAGGTCGTGGAGACAGCGGACGATATCTTGGAGGAGCTGGGGTGGCCGGCCCTCGGCGAGGCCCCTAAAATTTCCGGCAACCCGTTGATCCAGGACGAGTTGTTGTCGAAATTGACCCCCGGGGAAGCGTACGACCTGGACGAATTGTCTGCTACGGTGGAAATGGACGCGTCGAAATTGCTGCCCCGTTTGACCGAGTGGGAGCTCGAGGGGCGGCTGATAAAGGTAAGTGGCGGGCGCTACACGCTCGCCCATTGACAACTATGGCAAAGGCACTCGTGGTGGTCGAATCGCCCGCGAAGGCGAAGACCATCAACAAATATCTCGGCAGGGACTACAAGGTGGTCGCGTCGATGGGCCACGTGCGCGACCTCCCCAAGAGCAGGCTGGGCGTCGACGTGGACGAAGGCTTCGAGCCGTCCTACGAAGTCATCGCGAGCCGCAAGAAGGTCCTGACCGAGCTGAAAGCGGAGGCGAAGAAGGCGGATCAGATCTTCGTCGCGACCGACCCCGACCGCGAAGGGGAGGCGATCGGCTGGCACCTGGCGGAAGAGCTCGGGAGCGGCAACCGCAAGAAGATCCGCCGGCTGATGTTCAACGAGATCACCAAGAAGGGCGTGCTCTCGGCGCTCGACAAGCCGACGACGATCGACAAGAAGATGGTCGATGCGCAGCAGGCGCGGCGCGTGCTCGATCGGCTCGTGGGCTACAAGATCAGTCCGCTGTTGTGGGACAAGGTCCGGCGGGGCCTGAGCGCGGGCCGCGTGCAGTCGGTCGCGCTGAAGCTCGTCGTCGATCGCGAGCGCGAAATCGACGCGTTCGTGCCCGAAGAGTACTGGAACATCACGGCGCGGCTCGCGGGCCCGGTGCCGCCCGAGTTCGACGCGAAGCTCCTGAAGAAGGACGGCGCGAACCTCAAGGTCGGCAACGAGTCGGAGGCGAACGCGATCCTCGCCGATCTGCGTTCGGCGTCGTGGATCGTCGACAGCGTCACGACGAAGGA
>DATFWL010000315.1:0-4862 GCA_035259385.1 Vicinamibacterales bacterium
TCGCATTGAGTCCGGACACCAGATTTTGCGAATGTGCAAAATCTTTGTCATTGACACCGCTTTAGTTCCCGCATACAAAAATCGCGCATCGGTCCCTGGTCCTGTTGAAGTGCCCTCGGGGGAGGGTGGATGGATTCAGGGTTGGGCCGCTTCGCAGTCGCTCGTCTCACTTTCGGCAGCCGCTTCGTGGCGGGCTGCCTGATAGCCCTCACGCTTGTCTTGCTCGCTATTCCTGATGAGGCGGATCTCCAACCAACCATGGCTGCCGGTCTTCAATCGTTCAGCGACGGCGGAGACGACGGCGACGATGGCGACGCGAATGACAGCCACGTAGCCGTCCGCCACACAACCGTAGCCACGGTCGACAGGGCCGTCCGCGGCGATGGAATATTCGCGCCGACTGACATAGGCGTAGATGCGGTGTTCAGCTCCCGAATTCGGGCGGGTGGAAGTGTCTCATCACGCGGGCCCCCAACGATGCGCTCGATAACCCCGAGCATCAGCGGCCCTCGAGTCGCACCTTTCCACGAGGCAATGTGCGGCGCTCCATCCGCCCAAGTAATTTCGCGAGCTTCGAAGTCCTTCGAAGGCGCAACCTCCCGAGCGCAGCCGTCCTCCGACAAGCGGATCGTATCGGCAAGACACGGTTTCGACATGAACAACAAGCTCGCGTTGGCGCGCGACGCAGCGGCGACGTGCGATTTGCTGTGCCTGGCAATCTCGACACGCGAGAGAGAGGGTCTCAAATGAGGCGTCGACATCGCAGCGGGATGCGCGCAATTCGCTTTGCAGACAACACGAACATCGCTCCCGAGGAGCGCCTGGCTGTATCCCGCCTGATCTGGCCGTTAAGCGACGGGCGGATCACGAACATGGGCCGACTCGGTTCTGTTCTGGCGACGATGGCTCTCATCGGTGGCTTGAGCGCAGCGCCAGCCTACGCCGTGAATGGCCCGGTCTTCGCTTTGGCCGTCGACCCGAAAACGCCAAGCATCGTATATGCGGCGACGGGCAGTGGCGTCGCGAAGAGTACGGATGGTGGCCGGACTTGGAACGACACCGGGCTGACGACCCGCGAGCACTATTCCCTCGCCATCGATCCGGTGACGCCGACGACCGTCTACGCGGGAAGAAATGGAGCCATTGCGAAGAGCACGGACGGTGGCGCCAGCTGGAAAGCGGTAAGCATCTTTAACGACGAAGCCCGCGCCTTCGTCATCGATTATGCGACGACGAGCGTTGTCTACGCCCTTGTCCATAGCGCCAGCGGTCTGCTCAAAAGCACGGATGGTGGAGACAGCTGGACTGCGATTGGACCGCCTGACAAGTTTTTGCTTTGGCTGGCGATCGACCCCGTGACATCGACGACGCTCTATGGCGCCTGGGTCGAGACTGGGACTTGCTGCTCGGTCCTCAAGAGCATGGACAGCGGCGTAACCTGGGTCAAGCAGAGCGAGGTTCTGGCCTCTGCATTCTTGGCAATCGATCCGGTGACGCCGACCACGTTTTATGCCGGAAGTGGTGATGGGGGAATCTTCAAGAGCGTAGACGGCGGGACGACGTGGTTTGCGGCAGGCCCGAACGCCGATCGGTTCGTGATCGACCCGAAGACCCCAACGACACTGTATGCCGCGTATACGAAATTAGAATGCGGCGGCATCTTCGGGCCTGACGACTGCACGGAGACAGGGGCGATCTACAAAAGCATAAACGGCGCGGCGACCTGGGTCCAGGTCGCCGACATCCCCACCTACAGCCTAGCGATCGATCCCGTAACTCCGACGACGCTCTATGCGGGACATTTCGGCTTCTTGAAGAGTATGGACGGGGGCGCGACCTGGGAATCACCTCCGCCACCGACCCCAGAACCAGCGCCAACGGATACGACGACGCCGGACACGTCCATCGTCTCCACGATTGACGGCAGCGGCGCGGCGCTGGCCGACCAGGCCATCACACTGTCCACGTCGATCACGGTGACGTTCACTGGAACCGACGATCGTGGCGTGGCGCGATTCGAGTGTCAGTTCGATAGCGCTGGCTTCGGCCCGTGCACGAGTCCGTGGGCGCGCAACAGTCTTGCGGTCGGCCGCCACACCTTCGAAGTCCGGACCGTCGACACTTCGAACAACGTGGACCCGACCCCAGCGCGCCGCACATGGACCATCGACGTTTCGCCAGACACGTCGGTGTCCGCCGTTGACGCGCTGGGCAGATCGATCGCAAGCGGTGGAAGCACGACGTCCAGGACAATCAGCCTTCGGTTCACGGGAACGGACAACGGAACAGTGACCGGGTTCGAGTGTCGTCTCGATGCGGCGAACTTCACCTCGTGCGCGAGTCCCGTCACGTATACCAACGTGAACCGAGGCACGCATACGTTCCAGGTGCGCGCGATCGACAACAACGGGTTCAAGGATGCGACTCCAGCGATCTTCAAATGGACGAGGACGAACGATAACTGAGTCGCTTGAGAGCCATGGAGTTGCACTTGTTCTGAGAGCAAGGTTCAGGAGGCACAACTATGACGTATGGAATCGCGTCAGCGCGGTTCGGGTCTCGCCTGTTCGGGTCGATTGTTGGCGCTGCTCTTTTAACGTATAGCGGGCTCCACTCGTCGCCGGCTGTTGCTGCCGGTGTCCGACCGCTCTTCGATCTATCGCACCCTGCAGGCGGGCCATTTCCATCCGACCGCTTCACCGTTCCGGATGCCCGGCACAACACCGGTCTGCGGGTGAATCTTCCGCCCGTGGACGACCATGGACAGCCGCTAGACTGCGTTGCGCAGCGCTCGGCTTGCGAGGACCTCGCCGTTCTGAACGAACTCGATGGCTTCAATTCTCTCCCGCGCATCTCGATCCCGTTTAGCGGCGATATCGACCCGAACACCGCGAGCAGCGAGACGATCTTCCTCGTCAGCCTCGGCAGTACGCTACACGACCACCACGCTGCGCGAAAGATCATCGGCATCAGTCGGCGAGTCTGGGACGCCGACACGAAGACGCTCCACGTGGAGTCGGACGAGCTCCTCGATCAGCACTCGCGCTATGTCCTGATCGTCACCGATGGTATCCGCGATGCTTTCGGTGATCGTGTCGAGGCCGGGGAGTTTGCGCGATTCAGGCACGATCTTCGTTTCGATCATCGGGGCCGCGATCATCGCAGAGAGGGCCGTTCGGCCGAAGACAGCCGCGACGCTTTCGGCGCTCCCGTCGACAGCGGAGACTTTGTCCGCGTCAGCCGCGATGTTGATTTCGACGATCATCGGGATCTCGATAATCGAGATCGATCGCTGAAGGACTACCGCGAGGCACTCCGGCACGCACTCCGGTATGCGATCGCCGCTTCGCACGTTCCACAGAACCGGGTAGTCGTCGCAAGCCTCTTCACGACCCAGAGCGTGACCGCCGTGCTCGAGAAGATCCGCCATCGACTCAAGACGGCCTTCCCAAACCCGGCGGACTTCGTCATCGCATCCACACAGGCGACCCCGGGATCTCTACTGCGGGCGGTGTTTCCCTTCAGCGATGTGCGAAGCATGCAGTTCACGCGTCAGGGAATCCGTGTAACCGCCTCACAACCGTTGACTGTGGAGATCCGCGTGGCCGAGTTCTTGCAAAATTCACCGCAGGTCGTCGGCCACATCGCGTTCGGAAAGTTTGCGTCATACGAGTACCGGACCGTCGCCCCAACGATCGACACGATTCCGGCGACCGGAACTCGCACGAGCGTCCCAGAAGCGACGGTGACCACCGACGTTTATTTCAACCTCATCCTGCCGGTCGCACGGATCGACTCCCTCGCGCCTGGATGCCAGAAGCCCGACGCAGGCTGGCCAGTCGCAATCTTCGGTCATGGCTTGGCTGGCGATAAGAACGTCGATGTCGCTGCTGCAGCCCGGGTGTTGGCCGCCCACTGCATAGCGACAATTGGCATGAACAGCCCCGGGCATGGTTTCGGAGCTGGCGGCACGCTGACAGTGAACCGTTTGTCAGGGGGGGCCGTCACTGTGCCTTCTGGCGGTCGCGGCGTCGATCAAAATGGCGACGGCGTTATCGACGCCACCGAGGGACTGTTCGCCGCCTCGCCGAGCAGCCTCATTTCGATACGGGATGGAGTTCGCCAAGCGGTGATCGACCTCATGCAGCTCGTGCGAGTCATCGAAGTCGGGATGGATGCCGATGGTGACGGGTTCGCGGATCTGGACTCGTCGCACATTTACTACTTTGGCCAGTCGCTCGGCGGCCTCGTCGGGACGGTTTTTCTGGCGATCGAGCCGCATATTCGCGTGGGCGTACTCACCGTGCCCGGCGGGCCACCTATCGAGATCGCGCGCCTGAATCCAGGATTGAACCTGCGCGCCATTCTCAGGGGCATCCTCGAGAGTCGGACGCCGTCATTACTGAACCCGTATCCAGCCATCGCCCCGTTGTTGCTCGGGTTTGACGAGAACATGCCGCTTCGCAATGAATCACCGAGAACGACAACGATCGCTGGCGCCATGGAAATACAGAAGATACTCGACCGTATGAAGTGGGCGATGCAGTCGGGCGATCCCGTGGCCTATGCCCCGCATCTTCGGAAACGCCCGCTTGCCGGTGTTCCGGCCAAGGACGTGATCGTCCAGTTCGCGAAGGGAGATCTTACGGTGCCAAACCCGACGACTACGGCCCTGCTGCGAGCAGGCGACCTGGCCGATCGGGCGACGTACTTTCGGAATGATCTTTTCGTTGCAACGTTACCGCGGGGAACACAATGCACGGCGGCCCTCAGGAATCCGCACAACGTTGCCTACAACTTCACGGTTCCCCAGCGCTTTGCGCAGCGAGACGAAGCCCAGACACAGATCGCCACATTTTTCA
>DATFWL010000316.1:0-98135 GCA_035259385.1 Vicinamibacterales bacterium
GCGCAGTGGTTCAACCCGGCGGCGTTTGCCAGACCGGCCCCGGGCACCTTCGGCGTGCAGCCGCGCAACATGCTGCGCAATCCCTCGACGTGGAACTTCGATCTGGGGATCCGCAAGAGCGTTCGCATCAGCGGTTCGCACCAGGTGCAGTTCCGCATCGAAGCCTTCAACGTGCTGAATCACCCGAACTGGGACGTGGCGAACAACAACCCGAACAGCGGATCGTTCGGCCAGGTCACGCGAAAGATCGACCAGCGCACCGTTCAGCTCGCCTTGAAGTACAGTTTCTGACGCGTCGTCAGCGCTGAAGGACGGCACGCCGGGTGGCCGCGATCCGCCTCACCTGGGACGATCCGGAGCCGCACGGACGCGACCTACGCGACGGCGTGCTGTGGTATTGCGATGCCGGAAGCGGTTGGGTCTGTCGCCTCGTGCGATCGACCGATTGTTGCTCGTGCGTGGCCGACTGCGCGTCTTTACCGATCGAGTGTCTGTGCGCTCGGGGCTGCGCTGTTCGCGGTTCCGCTTTGGTCGGGGCTGACGCTCGCGTGGCCCGCCGCGGTCGTCGCCGCGATTGTGCTGGCCGTCACGCTCTGGAAACCGAACGACGGTCTGTTGATCGTCGCCGGCCTCCTGCCGCTGGCGGCGCCGATCGGTACGCTGCTGGGGCTGCGGTTCGACAGCCGGGTCGCCGGCGAACTGCTCCTGCTTCCTTTTCTGACCGCGGCCTGCCTGCACCGCGCCTGGCGAATCGATTCCGGGTTCGATCGCCTGGCCGCCGGCGTCGCTGCGAGTGTCGCGATCATCGCAGCGGCGATCTGCGTCGGCCTCGCGCGCGAATTGGGCGCCGCCGCAGCGATCGCCGCCCGTTGCTGGCATCATGCGACGACGACCTACTTCGCGGGCCCGGTGCAGTGTCCGGCACTACACGACGGGATGATCTGGCTGGAGGGTGTCGCCCTCGCCTGGTGCGGTGCGGCGATTGCCGGCGGCGCGGCCGCAACCGCGTCGCGTGCCGTCGGCATGCTGATCGCCGGCGGAGTCGCCGCGTCAACGCTCGCGATCGGGAAGATCGTCGAAACGTTTCTGCAGGAGTCATCGACGCGTGACGCGCTCGCGGTGCTCAGCGCGACGAGAATCGGCATCCACATGCCGGACATCAACGCGGTCGGATCGATGTATGCGCTGCTGGTCGTGCCAGCGTTGTGGCTTGCGTTTTCATATGCGCGATGGTGGAGGTGGTTCGGGGTCCTTCTGCCGGTCGTCGCCCTCTGGGCCACCGGCTCGCGCGCCGCCGTCGCGGCGGCATGCGTCGGTGTCTGGCTGGTGGCCGCGCTCGGCGGCCGCTTCCGCCTCCGAACGCTCGCCCTCGGCGCCGCACTGGCCGCGGCGATCGTCGCCGTGTCGCTGATCCGATTCTCCGGCGAGTGGATGTCGATCGGCGACGCGTTTCGGATTCGCATGCAGATGGCGAGGATCGGACTCGTGATCGCAACGAGCCATCCAGCCTTCGGCGTCGGCCTGAGTCAGTTTCCTGCCGCATCGCGTCCACTGATCACCGACGACGTGCTGGCGCTATTCCCGCAGGCGGTTGACGGCGAGAACAGCCACAACAACTTCGTGCAGCTACTGGCAGAGTTCGGCCTCGTCGGCACGCTGGCGTTGATGGGGGTCATCGTCGATCCGCTCGTGCGCATCGCGGCGGCGATCGGCCGGGCGTCCACGCCGCCGGACGGCGCTGCGCTGGTCGGCGGGCTGACGGCGCTTCTTCTGACTTGCCTGACGGGCCACCCCTTCCTGCTCCCGCTGTGCGTGTGGCTGTACTTCCTGACGACCGGCCTCGCCGCGGCAATCGTGCCCGAACCCGATCGGCGATCCGCGCCGTGGAACGCATGGACCGTTGCCGTGTGTGTGGCGGTCACGGTCCTGTCGATTCCCGGCCGTATCGCCGAAGCGCGCCGCGCCACCGCGATCGAACCGGCGCCGGCGTCGAGACCGGCAGGAGAGAACGGATCGCTGGACGGCGTTCCGTATACGACGGTGACGCGACGCTTCTCGATGTACGTCGATCCGCGAGCGCGTTCGGTCACCGTTCCGCTTCGACGAACGCCGGATTCCGCCGTCCCTTGTCCGGTGATGATCTCGGTCGACTTCCGGCGCGCCGACGTCCTGGAGCCGCCAGTGGACTCATGGCTCCGTGCGCGCTACGTCCTGCGATCGACCAGCGAACCCGCTGCCGGCCGCCTCGACCTGCTGCTGCGCGCGACGAACTGCCGAATCAGGGTCGGACAGCTCGTCGTCGAGTAGCGTCACGGCAGCCGGCGTTTCCGGCCCGTAGACGAGCTGATAGCAGCGCGCGCGCCGGACGAGCTGAAAAATCCGCGTCGCGCGGCTGGCGCCTGCTTCGCCACGAGCGCCTCGCGTCAGCAGCGTGTGTGCCGCTGACAGCGCCGTCAGCGCGCGCAGCGTCGGCGGTCGATCGAGCCGCGCGTCGTACTCGGGCAACACAATCGCACGGAGCGCTGCGGGTTTACGAGCAACCTGCCGGGCGGGCACGTCCACCGTAGCCTTCGGCCATTCATCGAAGTCGAGCGCGTCGACGGCGTGCGGCGCCGCGCACGAGCGACGCTCCGGCGCGAACGGCAACGGCAGAACAAGGCCACGCTCGACCTCGATCGGTGCGGCATCGTCACACAGGAACGTCCAGCCGCGTGCGATGAGATCGGTCGCGAGCGTGCTCTTCCCTGCTCCGGACGGACCCGCCACGACAATCGCGCCGTTCCCGCACGCCACCGCCGACGCATGCAGCCACAACAAGTGAGGACGGGCTGCCGCCCATGCGTCGATCATCCACGACCGCAAGGCGTGGAGGACGTACCCGTCGGAACCTGAGACGGACCGGCTCGTAGAATCGCGGAGCGCGACGTACGACCCATGGTCTTCGATCGTGACCCGCAACACGGTCGGCAGCGAATCGTGTTGGATGGCGCGCAGGTGAGCACAGCTCGCCTCCAGTCGCGACTCGAGCGGGCTGCCGCTCACCGAGATCTCGATTCGGTGACCGTCGAAGCCGGCGAGGATTCGGCGCGGACGTGTGCTCACGCGGTTCCCGGGCGCCGATCGCCCGCGCCGAGCTCGACCAGGCCGCGCGCGGCCAGCACACCGCACGTCGACGCAACGTCCGGGAGCAGGATCGCGGCGTCAACGCCGTAGCGATCGGCGAGCGCGCCGGCGATCGCGTGGACATCGCGGACGCCGTCGCAGAGCAGCCAGATCTCGGTTGCCGTGCGATTGAGCGTGCTCGCTTCGTCGCGCGCGGCGCTGTAGACCAGCGTTTCTCCGTCGCCGTCGAACGTCTCCACCTCACACCGCCGCGGGACCGCCGTCACGTCAACGGGCATGGAGGGTTCGCGACTCATCGCCTGCCGGAGTCGCCGTGCGCGTCGGCATGGCTGGACGTGCCCAGCCTGCCCGAATCGCCATGAAAGTCGACGTGACTGATGTCGCGATGGAACTGGTCCGTGTGTAGCGAGATGTCGATGTGCGCGACCGCGCGGGCCGTGTCGGCGTGCTCGTCGGCATGCGCGTCCGAATGGCTGCCGCTGTCAGCATGCTTGTCGACGTGAATCGAGTCGGCGTGGTCGTCGTGACCGTCCGTGTGGCCTTGATCCGAGTGGGGATCGTCCGTGTGATCCTGATAGCTCCCAGTATCCATGTGATCGCGATGGTTGTGGTCGAAATGATCCGTATACGGGACATCGCGGTGGTCGTCGTGCGGAGGGGTCGTGTTCTTGTCGTCGTGATCACGATGTTGCACGTCCCAGTGGTCCCCGTGATCGGGTTTCTGCGGAGGACTATCGAGATGGCCCGGCCCCGAATTATCGCTGTGATCGGAGTGTGTGGCCGTGTCGGTGTGGTCCTTGTGAAGCTGCTGATCGACGTGATCGGAATGCCCACCGTCGGTATGGTCGTTGAACGAGAAATCACCATGTATGTCGGTGTGATCATCATGGTCGCCGTGCAAGTCTCCGTGGGTGTCGCGATGCGTCGCTGCGTCTGTGTGGTCGTCGTGTGGCGGTGCGTCCGAGTGGGGCGTGTCGTTGTGCGGCGGTGTATCCGAATGCGGGGCATCTTCGTGCGGCGGAGTATCCGCATGCGGGGTATCAGTGTGCGTCGGCGTATCCGTATGCGGGGTATCAGCATGCGGCGACGTGTCCGTGTGCGGTGTGTCGGTGTGCGGCGCGTCGGTATGTGGCGCGTCGGTGTGCGGCGCGTCGGTGTGTGGCGCGTCGGTGTGCGGCGCGTCGGTGTGCGGCGCGTCGGTGTGGGGGACGTCGACGTGCGGCGTCGGTGTGTCGGCATGAGGGACGTCGGTGTGCGGCGCGTCGGTATGCGTGCCGTCATTGTGCGGCGTGTCGGTATGCGGAGCATCAGTATGCGGCGCGTCCGTGTGCGCGGCGTCGGTGTGCGGCGCATCGGTATGCGGGGCGTCAGCGTGCGGCAGCGTGTCGGTATGCGGCGCGTCGGTGTGCGGCGCATCTGTGTGCGGAGAGTCGCCGTGCGTCCTGTCGGTATGCGGGGCGTCGGTGTGCGGCGCGTCCGCATGTGAGACGTCGGTGTGGTCGACATGATCCTGGTGCAGCGGCCCAGGCGTGTCGAGGTGGCCGTCGAGGTGAATGCTGATTTCGTCCACATGCACGGAATCGCCGTGCGCGTCGTTGTGCGGCGTGGGGCTCTGGGCGGAGGCCGACGGGATGTTGACCGTCGTCACGAGCGGCGCAACCCAGCCGGCGCGGATCAGGGCGCGGCGGGTGAATTCCTTCTGTCGCCCGTCGATTTCAGCATCGCGAGTCGCGCCCTGCGGTTTCTCGTCGTCTCGAGAATCCGACATCTCCGCCTCCGTGCTCAGTCCCTTCGAACCGTACGGACGTTCTCAGGGCGCGCGTTTCAAATCGTGGAGGTGCGGGCTTTCAGCCCGCACTGGCCGTCCTGAACGGGGCGGGCCTACGTCGATTTGAACCTGCTCTCAGTCAGCGAAGCGGGCCAGGCCGGCCGTCCCGCTGAAATGCAGCGTCACGACCGTCAACCCCGCTCGCGCCGCGAGCCCGGTAAGTCCTTGGTAACGTGTCAGCCAGTCTCCGTAGCCGTACACCAGGAGCTGCTGGAAGTGGCCGCGGAGCCATTCCCGCAATTGACGGCCCGAGCTCTCATCCACTTCGAGGAGCCGTCCCGGCATGAGGATCACCAGGCTGTACACCGTGTCCGCGTCGAGTGGGATCCGTTCGAACATGTTGCCGGCGACGAAGTTCGCGCCGAAGGCCGGCTGCAGCAGCCGCGCGTGCTCGAGTTTCGTGTCGTCGGTGTCGACGCCGAACGGCACGACGCCGGGGCGAGCCTTGGCGATTTTTTTCAGCAGCGCGCCGTTGCCGCACCCGAGATCGATCACCGTGCCGGTCGCGCCGAGCGTCGAAACCGCGACCTCCACGATCGGGCGGTGCGCCTCGTCCATCGCCGCCCTCGCGCTGAAGCCGTTGTCGGAGGCGTACCACGATGGCGGCTCCTGGTTGATCGCGATCGGCGCTTCCAGCCCTTTCCGAAACGCCAGCGAATGCGTCGTCCCAGGGCGCTCGGGCGTGCGGAACGGAAAGACGAGACCCGCCGGCGTTTCTTCGGGAAGGCGGCGTCCGTGCCGTCGGACGACGAACTCGTGTCCAGTGGCATCCGTTCGAGTGGATGCCTTCAGCACCGGCGTCTTGATCTCCGCAATGCCGTGCAGTCCCGACCAGGAGGCCGGCCAGTTCAGGATTTCCTCGAGCCAGTCCATCTCGGCGGCGAAGCCGATCGTTCGACCGAGCATCATCAGCGTGTTCGCGACGTCCACGGTGGCGCGGCAGCCAAACGAGCAGGGCAGGTGCGGCACGGCCCGCGGGCCGATCCACCGCCAGAGGATGTTGGCCTGGAATGGCGCGTCGGCGCTGATTTCGATCAGACGGCCCGTGTCGTCGGGTCGGGCGCTGCGCGCGGCCATCGCCCACGTCGTATCGACGCAGGATTCCTCCACCCATGTCTTCCGGAAGAACTCGATGCAGCACTGCGGAAACCCGAGCAGGCTGCCCATGGTCGAGTCGTCGCCGGCGTCCATCGCTTTTTTCAAGGCGGCGACATCGCTGAGCGCTCCGAGCGCGACCCGGTACTCGAACGGCTCGCCGGCGCGTGGCGCGATCGACGTGCTCGCGTAGCCGGGCGACGTCCCCGACATCGCCACCGGCATGGCGCTCAGACCGTGGCCAGCCCACTCGGCGGTTCGCTGCACGAGCTGTTCGGACAAGACCGACGTCAGCGCGCAGCGGCGGATCCCGGACACCACCGACTGCCACTCGATCTGGCTCCATGCCGCGCCGACGCGGGCGATCCTCGGCTCCCATACGCCGCGCGCGCGGTCGCTGACCCAGCTGACGCGGGTGAAGTCGGGTAGCACGTGCGGGAGGCGATCCAGCTCGAACGCTTCGAGGGCTGTAACCGGCCGAACGGTTCTCGTGTCGGGGACGGTCATGCGGCGCTCACGGGAAGCTCGAGTCGGGCAAGCTCCTGGGCGAGATTGGCGCTGCGGCCGGATGCCCATTGCCGCAACGCGTAGGCTTCGATCGCGGCTCGCTTCGGGCTCGACGAGAGCGGGGTCTTGCCTTCTGCGACGAGCTGCCCTTCGAAGCGTTCGAACAACGCCATCCACAGGTCGCACTTGCTCGATCGGTTGCGCCAGTCTCCGCCGATCGATCCGCCGGGGCAGTGTCCCTTGCACATCAGGAAGAAGCGGCAGCCCTGGCAGCCGCCGACCGCCTGTGGCGCATGGTAGAGCGCGAGTGACCGCTCGAAGCCCTCCCGATCGGCTTTCACGAAGTCGATCCCGTCCTTGTTCGTGCGGCCGCAGTTGCTGCGCTGCCCGTGGCCTTCCACACCCTGCACCGCGCGCGTGGTGTACGGGTCGCAGGCGTTCCACACGCAGGTGGTGTTCTCGTCGTCGCCCATCAGCATCTTGCGAATGTCGGAGAAGACGTCGAACCGCAGCTGGCGAAGCTCGGGCTCGAGCGCGGCGAATTCGAGAAAGGCCGTGATCTGCTCGTCGACGGTGAGCCCGTACTTCGCGCCGATCGCCGGCCCTTCGATCTCGAGGTCGTGCAGGCGCGCGCTCGTGATGCCGAGCATGTCGAGGTATCGGAACCAGTCGCGCATCCGCGGCAGCTTGTCCGCGGTCGCGTTGTTGCGGTGCAGCGTAACGATCAGGCTGGGCGTGAGCCCTTCACGCACCAGCCGCTCGATCGCGGCGTGCGTCCGGGCGGTCGCCTCGCGCGTCGCCTTGACGCTCCCCGCCCATCGCACGTCGTTCAGCTCCTCCGGGCCGTCGATCGAGATTCCGACGTGCACGTTGTACTTCTTGAACAGCTCGATGAAGCGATCGTCGATGAGCGTTCCGTTGGTCTGGACGCCGTTGCTCCCGAACCGTTCCTTGCCGAACGCCCACAACTCCTCGAGGAGGTGTTCGGGCACGAGCAGCGGTTCCCCGCCGAACACCGTGAAACTCGATCCGGCGCGCTCGAGCGCCGCTTTCATGCGCGGCAGGTCGAATGTGCTAGGAATGTTGCCGGCGTCGCGCTGCGGATTCTGGTAGCAGTACTGACACTGGATGTTGCACTTGACCCCGAGCGGTCTCACCTCGATGCTCACGCCGCCACCTTCAGAGGATGTTGGTCGCGAGGCGCTCCTGCGCATCGTGCGCAGCGCGTCCCGCGACCTGCCGTTCCAATCACCTGACGACCACGAGTGGCCACGCTTGCCCTCCGATGCCGAGGCCCACCACCTCGCGCCGTTGCTGGAGTGGCTGACGCGAGACGCCGAGTCCTCTGTCCCTCGAGCTGTCCGGGCCCAGTTGCGCGCGCTCACGCTTCGCCAGACCGCGTGGCACCGCGCCCGCACCGCTGCTGCGACCGAGGTTCTCGATGCCCTCGAGCGCAGATCCATTCGCACGCTCGTCCTCAAGGGCGCCGCGCTCGCGTGGACGATCTATCCGTCGCCGGCGCTCCGTCCGATGACGGACATCGATCTGCTGGTCGATCGAACCGAGGCGGCGAAGGCGCAGACCGTGATCGGGCAACTGGGATTCAGCGCAGCACCACGACGACCCTTCGGCGGCTACGCGCACCATCTGCCGAGCGCGCGCCGCGTCGACGGCGGCCTGCCGATCACCGTTGAAATTCACGTCGATGCGTTGACGCTCGACTCGGGGCAGTCGATTGCGCCGGCCAATCTCGTCGAGCCACCGCGCCGCTTCCTCCTCGACGCCGCACCGCGCATGACGCTCGGCCACATCGACACGCTTCGGCATCTCGTGCACCACATGCTCCAACCGTCACCGGAGGGGTTCGTTCGCCTGATCTCGCTGGTCGATCTGCTCCGCTATGCGCGGGCCTTCCACACCGAGATCGACTGGCCGCGCGTCGAAGCCGAGTTTCCGTTCGTCCTCAACGCGCTAGGCTGCGTACATGCGATCGTGCCACTGACCGCCGAACTCGCTCGTTACGCGGCGCCGGACTCGTGGAGGCCGGTGGACGCCGGGCAGACGATGCGGCCGCTGCGCTGGATCGCGCGGGACGCCTCCGCCCTCGCGATCGTCCGCGAGCTGTTCGTCGCCCCGGGATGGTGGATGCATGCCTACTACAACATTCAACCCGGTCGCTCCCTCCGCTTTGCGCGCGTCGTCCGGCACCCGGCGCGGATGATCCGCTGGCTTGGTCTGCGGGTCGTCGGGTTCTGAACCTAATCACGGCATGAGCGCCGCGCTGTGCAAGAACGGCATAAAAGTGTTCGGGAAGTCGCGCCGATAGGTTCCTGAGACGATCGCGGAATGGTGTGCAGCAACATGAACACGCGTGTAGGTTCAAGCTTCAACCTTTCTGTGTCGCATAGATTCCTTCCACGCGCGTCAGAGTCGTGATCCAAACTCACAGTCGCTAACAACGTGCTTTTCGCGAGCTCGATCTACGGTCGGAGCTTTGGATCGGGGGCCCTCGCGATCACAACCAACTGGTCGCGGGTGAGCACGGGTGAGCGAATCGAGGCCGACGTCGTCTTCAACACAGCATACTCGTGGAATTCGTACGACGGCCCGTTGCGGAGTACCGCGAGCGGGGACCCACTCGTCGATCTCCATCGCGTCGCGCTCCATGAGTTCGGCCACGTGCTCGGGCTGAACCACCCCGATCAGTTCGGCCAGTCGGTCCCGGCGATCATGAACAGCGGCATCGGCGACGTCGATCGGCTGCAAGCCGACGACATCGCCGGGGTCGCGGCGCTTTACGGAGGCGGTGGCGGTACGGCGTCCACGGTGCCCGATGCGCCCGGTGCCCTGACGACGTCGGCGTCTGGATCGACGGTCTTGCTGTCGTGGAAGGCGCCAACGTCCGGTGGTCCGCCTGCCGTGTACGTGATTGAAGCTGGATCGGCGCCGCGGCTCGCCAACCTCGCGAGTTTTTCCACCGGCAGCACGGCGACGTCGTACTCGGCTGGCGGCGTGGGCGCCGGCACGTACTACGTCCGCGTGCGGGCGGCAAATGCGGCCGGCACAGGCCCTGCGTCGAATGAATCGATGCTGATCGTCGGCGGTGGTACCTGTGCGAGCGCGCCAGGCGCGCCGGCCGGATTCACCGCATCGGCCAGCGGATCGACGGTGACGCTGCGCTGGAACGCGGCATCCGGCAGTCCGACGACGTATGTTGTGGAAGCGGGCTCGGCACCGGGTTTGAACAACCTCGCGAACAGCGATCTCGGATCGCCGGCGACCTCGTACGTCGCGCCCGGTGTCGCTCGAGGCGCCTACTACGTCCGCATGCGTGCCCGCAACGAGTGCGGCACCGGGCCGGCGTCGAACGAAGTCCTGCTCGTCGTGCCGTAGGAGCGCCGAAATTGTCGGTCGTTCAGCCAGCTCCGCCGGAATCGTCGGTCACCCCTCAACTGAGATTCAGCGAACGTAAAAGGGCGAGCAGGAAGACGCCGCGGCGCTCCGCTTCGCGCGCAGCGCACTTCAACTACGACGCGGCGAACATCGACGCAAACGGACGGGCATCGAAAACCACTCGAATCGCCTGGATCTTGCCTCCTTTCACCTGATGCCACTCCGCGATGAACGCGGTGCCCGCCGGCGTGTTCGTCACCATGTCATACAACAGGCAAACATCGCCGCCGTCGACGAACATTTTCCTGACCTCCACGCGTGCGACGATGTGGTGGAGCTTCTTCAGCGATTGCAGATACGGCTCCGGGGCCGAAAATGTCTCGAACGGCCCTTGAAAGGAGAGATCGTCGGCAAGACACTTCCGTGCGGCGACGAAATCGCCCTTCTCCATCGCGTGCATGAACGCCTGAACGGTCTCGACGGCAGTCGGCATGGTGCCTCCTCAAAAGCGTCATGCTGCCGGAGACCGCCGTGCCGAGACACCTCCAGCTGTCTTGTTCTTTATGCCGATCGTCCAGAATGATTGCGGGCCTGCAGGCGGACGGCTAGAATCCGACGGCTGTGCAACGCGTTTCGGCGGGCGTTCGTTCCGACGATCTGAGCGCCGTGCTGCAGTCGATCCGCTTCCAGACCGCGATTTATTGCCGTTCCGAGCTGAGCGCACCGTGGGGCTTCTCGGTCCTCGGCCGCGATTTCGCCACGTTCCACCTGATCACGCACGGCCGCTGCTGTCTCGAAGTCGACGGCCTGGCGCGGCGGGCATGGCTTACTGAAGGCGATCTGATCATTCTTCCGACGGGCCGCGCACACGTGGTCCGCGATGCTCCCTCATCCCCGGTGACGCATCTCGAAGATCTGATCGCCACCGCTCCGCGCGACACCGGCGGCGTGCTGCGGAGCGGCGGCGGCGGCGTGTCGACGGCGCTGGTATGCGGCGGATTTCAGTTCGAGGATCGCGCGAATCCCGTGCTCGCCTCCCTTCCACCGCTGATTCATCTGCGCAGCCATCGCCGGAGTGCGTATGGGTGGCTGAACCTGGCGCTCGAGTTCCTGGGAGAGGAAGCCGAGTCGCAGCGGCCGGGCGCCGAGACCATGATGGTCCGTCTGGCCGACCTGCTGTTCATCGACGCCGTTCGCGCGTATGTCTCGGCGCGTGGTTCGACGAAGTCGGGGCTCGCCGCCGCGCTGCGGGATCCACGGATCGCCACGGCGGTCGTCGCGATCCATCGACAGCCCGACGTGAAGTGGGACATCCGGCGGCTGGCGAAACAGGCCGCGATGTCACGCGCCGCCTTTGCCGATCGCTTCAAGGCGCTCGTCGGCGAATCGCCGATTTCCTACCTGACCCGCTGCCGGATGAACAAGGCGACGGGGCTGCTCGCCTCGAGTCACGTGCCGCTCGCACAGATCGCGGCGCGCGTCGGATACGAGTCCGAGGCGAGCTTCGCTCGGGCGTTCAAGCGCGATATCGGCATGTCGCCGGCCGCATACCGCAGGAAGCGCATGGCCAGCGACTGATCGCTCGAGCTCCTTCCAATCAAGACTCCCCTCTCGAGCGCGTCGCATTGGTCATGGTCGCGCGTGCGATCAGTCGCCCGGCCATGGCGCCGCACGCGCATCCGATCAGCGCGCCGGCGAGCACATCCAGCGGATAGTGAACGCCGAGATAGATTCGCGAATACGCAATCACTGCCGCCATCGCCCACCAGCCGATCCTTGTTGATGGGACAACCCGCGAGAGGACGAACGCGCCGGCGAACGCGTTGGCGGTGTGGCCCGACGGAAACGATGCGTCTTGCGGTCGGCCGCCGATGACCGGGCTATCCGGAGTCGACGTGAAGGGCCGTTCGCGTGCCACGATCGGCTTGAGCAGGTGATCGGCCAGAAGTGTCGCGAGCAGGATCGCCAGCGCGAGCTCGATGAGCGCCCAGGGCCGCAGTCGGTGAGTCGCGGCCAGCGTCACGCCGATTGCCAGCCACACGATGCCGCCGCGACCGACGACGCTGGCGCCCCACAGGACCGGATTCAGTGCCGCGATCCGATGGAGCACCACCCACAGACGCACCGACTGATCCAGCTGAACGATCTGTCCGGTGATGTCGGCCGTGCTAGAACCCCGTGCGCGCGCTCGCGCCAAACCGTCAATTCGTCAATTATTTTTCCTTTACTTTAACGCTTAAGGGTGCTTATCTGAGCGCCGCCGGAATTGGCCGACCGCATCAGGAGGGGAGATGTGATGGCCCGACGCGCCCTGATCGTCGTTTCGCTCCGCGCCCCGCTCCTCGGCACCTTCGTCCTCGCGCTGCTGATTGCCGGCAGTGCCCGCGCGCAAACCGGACAGATCAACGGCCTGATCACCGACAACACCGGCGCCGTCGTCCCCGGCGTCACTGTGAAAGCGGTGGACGCGACGACGGGCTCGTCGAGAGACACGGTGACCGGCGCCGACGGTCGCTACGTCTTCGCGGCGCTGCGGCCGACGACCTACGAGATCACGGCGGAGATTTCCGGCTTTCGGACCTCGCAGCGCAAAGGCGTTCGGCTGCAGGCGAACGAGAACCTGACGGTGAACCTCGCCGTCGAGGTGGGCGCGATCGAAGAGTCGGTCACGGTTTCCGGCCAGTCGCCGACCGTCGACATCACCTCGTCGACGATCAGCGAAGTAGTCGACTCGAAGCGGATCGTCGAACTGCCGCTGAACGGACGCGATGCCGCCAAGCTGAGCACGCTCGTCGCCGGCATGGTGCTGACGCAGGTCGACCAGGAATCCGGGAAGACGATTCCCGGCGCGCTCCGGCTGTCGACCAACGGAACCGAATCGCGGCAGGTGTCGTTCCGCCTCGACGGCACCAGCCACACCGACCCGTACTTCCAGCAGAACCAGCCGTTCCCCTTCCCCGACGCGCTGCAGGAATTCAGCATCCAGACCGCCAACTACAGCGCAGCGCAGGGCAACAGCGCCGGCGCCGTGGTCAACGCGGTGACGCGCTCGGGCACGAACAACTTCCACGGCGGCGCCTTCGGCTACGTGCGCGATCGCACCTTCAACTCGAAGAATTTCTTCTCGCCTGAAAAGGACTTCCTCAAACGGCAGCAGTACGGCGGTTTCCTCGGCGGGCCGATTCAGCACAGCAAGACGTTCTTCTTCGTCGGCTGGCAGGGCACCAACCTGGAGAACGTCGGCACGACGAAGACGGCGACGGTGCCGACGGCGGAGCAGCGAGCCGGCAACTTCGGCAGCGTCACCGTGCGCGATCCGCTCACCGGGCAACCGTTCCCGAACAACCAGATTCCGTTGTCCCGGTTCGATCCTTCGTCGGTGAAGGTGCTGCAGTTCATCCCGGTTCCGGGGCCTGACGGCCGCATCCTGATTCCGCGGCGGATCGGCCAGCAGGACAACCAGGTGGTGACGAAGGTCGACCACCAGCTCGGTCCGAGCGACCAGCTGGACGTGCGGTACTTCTTCGACAACTTCCACAACGATCCGACCTACACCGAAGGCAATCTTCTCAGCTACAGCAACCCGACGCTGGCCGCAGGCACCCGGATGCAGAACATCGTCGCCGGATGGACGAGGACGCTCTCGAGCCGGCTGCTGAACGAGGCGCGCGTCGGGTACAACCACACCTTCTCGCGCCGCTACCCGCCGCCGGGCGTCCCGTCGATGCAGGAGCTCGGCGTCAGGCTCCCGATCTATCCGGCGCTTCCATCGATCTCCGAGATCAACGCCAACAACTTCTTCAACATCGGCGACAACCTCGAGGCGTCGTTCTACCGGCCGGGTCTGGAGTTCAACGATCGCGCGACCTGGAACATCGGCCGGCACAACCTGCAGTTCGGCGGCGAACTGCAGCACTACTCGGTCGAGATCCGGAATCAGTTCCGGCGCGCGGGCCATTTCCAGTTTGCGGGCAGCCCGACCAGCGGAACCGGCAATACGCTCGCCGACTTCCTGCTCGGCCAGCTCAGTCAGTTCGATCAGGGCACTGGCGAGTACAAGGACTACGTCGTCAACTACTCGTCGCTGTTCGTGCAGGACGACTTCAAGGTCAACGGGCGGCTGTCGCTGAATCTCGGCCTGCGCTACGAGTCGACGCCGCCGTGGCACGAGCTGATCGGGCGGATCGAGCGCTTCACGCTGGCCGACTACCAGAACAACGTGCGCTCGACGATGTTCCCGCAGGCGCCGCGCGGCGAGACGTTCCGCGGCGACGCCGGCGTGCCCGAGGACGGCACCGATCCGTCGGCGCACAACTTCGGACCGCGCGTCGGGTTCGCATGGGACCTGACCGGCAACGGCAAGACGAGCCTGCGCGGCGGCGCCGGCGCCTTCTACGATCAGCATCGCGACGGCGAATCGGGCAACGGTGCGGTCAACGCCGCGCCGTGGAACCTGCGCCTGTCGGTCGTCCGTCCGAGCGGGCCGTTCTCCGATCCGTATCAGGGACGCAGCGACTTCAACCTGATCACCGACGACACCATCGGCACACAGCAGGCGCCGTTCCCGACGCCGGTGCTGATCGAGACGCTGGACCAGGAGTACAAGACGCCGGTCACCTACAACTACAACCTCACCTTCGAACGCGAGGTGGCACAGGGGCTGATGGCCCGCGCCGCCTACGTCGGATCGCGCTCGCGGAACGGCCGCTTCACGGTCTCGCTCAACCCGGCCGATGCGACGATTCCCGGCGCGACCACGGGGAACACCGATCAGCGCCGTCCGTTCGCGTCATCCGGCATCGGCATCGTGAACCTGCAGGTGCAGGATCGCCGTTCGGATTACAACGGCATGCAATTGACGCTGACGAAGCGCTATTCGCGCGGCTTCCAGATCACCGGCACCTACACGCTGTCGAAAGTCGAAGGCGATTTCGCCGGCGAGCGGCAGAGCGGCGGCGAGCTGATCCCGTATTACATGTTCCAGGATCCGGCGCTGATGTGGGGTCCGCTCGACCAGGATCACCGCCACCGGTTCACGACGTCGTGGGTGTGGGACCTGCCAGGCCAGAACCTCGACGGCGTCGCGCGCTGGGTGCTCGGCGGCTGGCAGTGGTCGGGCGTGATGCAGTATCAGACCGGCCGGCCGTTTACGGTGACGAGCGGGACCGACAATTCGCTCGACGGCATCGGCAACGATCGCGCAAAGCTGACCGGCGCCGACTACAACGCCATTCCGAACACGCCGTGCAGCAACTGCGTGTGGTACTTCAATCCCGCGGCGTTCGCGGCCAACGACCTCGGCACGTTCGGCAACGTCCCGAAGGGCGCCTACTACGGCCCGTCGCTGCACGTCTGGGACATGGGCGTCTCCAAGAACTTCCACTTCAGCAACACGTCGTACGTGCAGCTGCGTGTCGAGTTCTTCAACGTGTTCAACCAGGTGAACCTGGACATCCCGAACACGGCGGTGAACAATCAGGCGACGCTCGGCCGGATCACGAGGACCGATCCGAGCTCGGGCGATCCGCGCATTCTGCAGTTCGGATTGAAGCTCGTGTTCTAATGGCGGTTCTTGCCAAGTCGGGAGCGGGATCCGCCACGCAGACACGAAGTCACGAAGAAGAAGACTGTGGTACGGACCGTCAGCGACGCATCGTCAATGCGTTCAACCTGGGAGCACCTATGAAGATCGGACGTCGAGATTTCATCGGCACCGGATCGATGTTGGTCGCCGGGATGGTCACGTCGCGTGGCGCGGACGCGCAGGAAGCGACCGCGGGATCGCCGGCGGTTCCGACGCGCGCGGCGCGGATCGAGCGAGTGTTCAAGGCGCCCGACCTCCATCCGAACGCGCTCGAAGCGGCGCCCGACGGTCTGTGGATCGGCGATCAGGTGTCGGAGCGCGTCTTCAAGGTCGACTGGCAGACCGGCAAGGTGCTGCACGACGTGCAGACCGCATCGCACAACACCAGCGGTCTCGCGATCGGCGCCGGCTACATGTGGCTCGGCGCCAACGGCGGGGTCAGCGGTCGCCGCCCGCCGCGGCCAACCGACAAGCCGTATGGCGAGGTGATTCAAGCCGATCTGAAGACCGGCAAAACCGTGAAGATCCATCAGTTGATCTGGGGCGGCGGCGTCCACGGGATCACGTTTGTCCCGCAGACGCAGACGCTGTGGGTGACGGCGCTCAGCATCCAGGCGGTGGCCGAAGTCGATCCGAGGGACTTCCGGGTGCTGCGCATCCGTCCGGCGCGCGGCGACCGCCCGCACGGACTCGACTGGGACAACGGCGCGCTGTGGGTGCTGATTGCCGGCGACCATCTCGTGCAGAAGATCGATCCGGATTCGGGCAAGGTCCTGGAGATCGTGACGACGTCAAAGACGTCCGACCCGGATCCCCACGGCATGTGCATTCACGACGGCTACATGTACTACTGCGACGCCGGCCTGACCGCTCCCGGTCCGGGCAGCGAGCCGGCGCAGATCTGCCGGTTCAGGATCAATCCGACCGCGACGTCGCAGGCAGGCTGACGGGAGATCGCGCGTGAAGACCGCGATGCGGATCGGCCGCACGGTGCTTGCGATCGTGGCGGCGCTGATGTGCGCACGCGCGGCCTGGTCGCGCGCTTCGCTGCCGTTCGCGATGCGCGTCGTGACGGGCGGCCTCGCAAATCCGTTTCAGGTGATCTGGGGGCCGGACGGTTACCTCTGGGTGACGGAACGGACGGCCGGTCGCATCACCCGCGTCGATCCTTCGGACGGATCGAAAGCGGTCGCGATCGCATTCAGCGACATCCTGGCGGACGGCCCTGACGGACTGCTCGGCATGGCGCTCGACCCCGGCCTGCTGAAAGGAACGGGCAGCGACTACGTCTACGCGGCCTACACGTACGACGCCGGTGCGAATGCAGCGATGGTCAGCCGGCGGACCAGGATCGTCCGGCTGACGTACGATTCGCGCACGCACCTGCTCGGCGGCGCCAGGGACATCCTCGCCGATCTCCCCGCCGGCACCGATCATCAGGGCGGGCGCCTGATCTTCGGTCCCGATCGGAAGCTGTACTTCACGATTGGCGATCTGGGCGCCAACCAGCTCGCCAACTTCTGCAGGCCCGATCATGCGCAGACCGTGCCGACGGTCGCGCAGGTGCAGGCGCGCGACTGGTCGCTGTACGAGGGCAAGGTGTTGCGGCTGAACCTCGACGGATCGATTCCGGCCGACAACCCGACGATTGCCGGCGTCAGGAGCCACATCTACTCGTACGGACATCGCAACCCGCAGGGGCTCGCCTTCGCGCCGGACGGAAAGTTGTACGAGTCCGAGCACGGGCCGAACACCGACGACGAGGTCAACCTGATTCGGGCTGGAATGAATTACGGATGGCCGCATGTCGCCGGCTACAGGGACGATCAGTCGTACGCGTATGCGAACTGGTCCGCGTCGCGCGGCGTGCCGTGCGAGTCGCTGACGTTCACGGCCTACCCGGCGGTCCCGCCGTCAGTTCCGGTCCAGAAAGAGACGGCGTGGAACCATCCGGACTTCACGCCGCCCATCCAGACGTTTCACACGGTGCCGACCGGATACGACTTCAAGAACCCGAAATGCGCGGAGCGGGAGCTGTACTACCAGTGCTGGCCGACGGTTGCGCCGTCGAGCCTGGCGGTGTACACCGCGAAGGACGGCATCCCTGGCTGGAACCACTCGCTGCTGATGCCGAGCCTGAAGCACGGCACGGTCTACCGCATGCAGCTCAACCCCGCCGGAACGGCCGTCGTCGGCGACCCGGACGAGAACGAGTTCTTCAAGACCGTGAATCGCTACCGGGACGTGGCGCTCGGTCCGGACGGCTTGTCGCTGTTCATCGCCACTGACGCAGAGGGCAACACGCAGGATCGCTCGGGCAGGCCGGCGGCCGCTGTCGAGAATCCCGGTGCAATCCTCGAGTTCCGGTACACGGCGAATCGATCGCGATGAATCGGCGAGCCACGGCGCGAACGCCGGGCTCACCGAACGCGTCGAGTGCGGCGACTCGTAAGCCCCGGCGAACAGTCCGCCGTTGCTGGACGCTGCCAGCTGATGCCCCTTGACGGCGGCCAGGAATGCAGCGCCGCAATCATCGCGGCGCTCATCGCGAAGTGCAAAGTGCGCATGGTGGGCTCGCCGGATTCGGCGCGGCAGCGGATCAGGCGCGGCGCCGCTTGACACCGCCGTGCATATGCATTATGGTGCATATGCATGTCGCTGCAGCCCGCGATCTTTCAGACCCTGGCCGATCCCAGCCGCCTGCAGATCGTCGAGGCGCTGCTCGCCGGCGAGCGCGCCGTCAACGACCTGGTCGCGCAGATGGACATCCACCAGTCGGGCGTGTCGCGGCACCTGCGCATCCTCGAAGAAGCCGGATTCGTGCAGGCACGGCCGGACGGCCCGCGACGCATGTACTCCCTGCGGGCGGAGCCGTTTCGCGAACTGGATGCGTGGGTCACCCGGTACCGCAGTCTGTGGATCGCGCGGCTCGATGCGTTCGCCGACGCGCTTGCGCGCAAACAACAGGCGCGCCGATCGCGGCGCTCCAGACGGAGGAGACCATGACCAGCCCGCCCCCAGTCAGCGGTGCACACACGGCGCCGCGCCGGCGGATCACGCTCGAACGGGTGTACCAGGCCGATGTCCGTGACGTGTGGGATCTCTGGACGACGAAAGACGGCATCGAGTCCTGGTGGGGGCCAGGCGGCTTCGCCGTCACCGTGCGAACGCTCGATCTCCGCCCCGGCGGCGAGCTCCTCTACGCGATGACCGCGATCGACCCGCCGCAGGTGGCCTTCATGAAGAAGGCGGGCATGCCGGTGACGACCGAGGCGCGCATCACCTTTACGGAAATCGTCCCGCTGCGGCGGCTGGCATACGTGCACCTGGCCGATTTCATTCCCGGCGTCGAGCCGTACGACGTTGCGACCATCGTCGAGCTGACGCCGACGGCTGGCGGCGTCCG
The DNA here is from genome assembly GCA_035259385.1 of Vicinamibacterales bacterium. GTDB lineage: Bacteria > Acidobacteriota > Vicinamibacteria > Vicinamibacterales > CAVVIG01 > QHWK01. The sequence continues at coordinate 18,937 of DATFWL010000316.1, forward strand.
GATGACGCTCACCTTCGACGCGATGCACAGCGACGAGTGGACCGACCGGGCCGTACTGGGCTGGACCAGCGAGCTCGGCAAGCTCGAAGCGCTGCTCGCGTCGCGAACCGTGGGAGGCCAGTCGTGAACAGGGACGCAGATCGCGGCGGGCGTGGGCGCAGCATCGTCGCGCTGGTCGCGGGATTCGTCGCCACCGCCGCGCTGTCGCTTGGCGCCGACGTCCTGCTGCATGCACTGGACGTCTTCCCGCCCTGGGGCCAGCCGATGTCCGATGGCCTGTTCGTTTTGGCGTCGGCGTACCGCGTGGCGTTCACCGTGCTCGGCGGCTGGATCACCGCGCGCCTGGCTCCGTCGAAGCCGATGCGGCACGTGCTGGTCCTCGGTGTGGTCGGCCTGTTCGCGGCTACCGCGGCCGCGATCGCCACGTGGAATCGGGGACCCGCGTTCGGACCGAAGTGGTATCCGATTCTCCTCGTCGTCACGGCGCTGCCGTGCGTGTGGGCCGGCGGCATGCTCGCCGTACGAAGGCGAATGGCTCCTGCATGATCGACCGCCTGGAGTCGAGCGACGGACTGATCGGCCCAGATACGTTCACCCGGCCAGCTTGTCAGAAACTGAACGTGCCGCTCACTCGTCCGCGATCGACTCGACGAGTGACGCCGGCAGCGTGCCGGCCTTCACGAGATCGCTCAGCGCGGCGGCGTTGACGCTGTCGACGCCCGCGGACGCCGCCGCTTCGGTCGATCGCAGCGCGAAGAAGGCGTCGGGGACGATGTAGCCGTGGAATCCCCAGGCTGCGCAGCTGATCCAGCATCCGCCTGTTGTTGCAGCTGAAGACGCCGTTGACCCGGTTGTACGCGCACATCTCCGCGCCGTTGCGCGCGCGGGCGGCCGCCGCCTTGAAGTGCGGAAAGAAGATCTCGAACAGCGCCTTCTCGGTGATCCGTTCGTCGACGCCGGCGTTGTCCGGAGCGACGCCGACGCGGGTGTTCTCCTGTTGTTGCCGTTCGCCGGAACCTGGCGCGCAGCCGGCTGCAGGCTGCGAACCGGCGAAGGCGACCGCTGGGGTCCTGACGTGTACTGTTGAGACGATTTTACTGTCGTCGAGCCGGATGACGGATTGCGCAGGTGCTCGTCAGGGTGACAGGACCCGCGGTATCGTTGTCATCGGTGCGCACGAATCGTTTGAGACCGAACTGGTTCCCGTCACCCACCGACGGCGGACTCGAAGGGCGCGTATGACAGATCCGCTGATGGCGCGTGTGCCGGTTGCCGACCACGATTGGACGTTTGCGACGAACCTGCGGTGTTCGCACGATTTGACGGGCAGGCTGCTGTCGATCAGCCCGGCGGCGGCACATGCGCTCGGCTACGAGGTTGACGATCTCCTGAACACGCCGCTCGGCGATCTCGTTGCCCCCGAATTCAGGAGTTCTTTTCACCGGTATCTCGACGCGATTCGCCGCGGCGGCGACGAGACCGGACTGATCACGCTCCAGACGCGGGCCGGCACGCTGGTGGTGTGGGAGTACCGGAATTCCCTTCACGAACAGGACGGCCATGTGGTCGTGATCGGAGCGGCACGCGACGTCACCGATCTCATCAGAAGTGAGCAGGCGCTGAAAGCGTCGGAGGACCGGTTCGTCACGGCCTTTTACTCGAGCCCGATCGCGATGGCGATCACCACGGTCGCCGAAGGACGCTACATCGACGTGAACGGGGCGTTCGAACGGCAGATGGGCTACGCGCGCGATGAGATCTGCGGCCACACCTCGCTCGAACTCGACGTGTGGCCCACGCCGGCCGACCGCCACGCGATGGTGGCAGCGCTGCTCCGGCAGAAGACCGTCCGCGATCAGCACGAGCAGTTCCGCACGAAGTCCGGCCGCATGATCACGACGCTGTACTCGGCGGGCCTCATCACGCTGCACGGCGAGCGATGCGTCCTGGCAGCCATCGCGGACATCACCGCCCAGAAACTGGCCGAACAAGCCCTTCGCGAAAGCGAAGCGAAATTCCGCATGCTGGCGGAGACGACGCAGTCCGGCATCTTCATCTATCGGCAAAACGGCGCGTTCTGCTATTTCAACCCGCGGTTGGTACACTTCACCGGATACTCGACCGGCGAGCTCCAGACGATGACGGTGTGGGATCTGGTGCATCCGGATTCGCACGATCTGGTCCGCGCACACGCGCGCGCGCGCTGGCGTGGCGAGCCGGCTCCGTCGCGCTACGAGCTCAAGATCGTCACCAAGGGCGGCGAGACGCGCTGGCTGGATCTCTCGGCCAGCCTCATCGAGTTTCAGGGCGAGCCCGCGATCGTGGGCACCGCATTCGACATCACCGACGGCAAGCGCACCGAGCAGCAGGCGAAGGAATATACCGGCCTGCTGCAGACGCTCATCAGCAACAGCCCGTACGGGATCATGATGGGTGACAAGGATCACCGCATCCGGTTCTGCAACCCGGCGTTTCAGCGCATCTTCCAGTACAGCGAGGCGGAAGTCGTCGGACGCGATCCCGACGACTTGATTGGCTTGACCGAGGGCAGCGAGGCGGTCGACATCAGCCGGCAGGTCCAGAACGGCGAGGTCGTGCACGCCACCGCGGTCCGACGCCGGCGGGACGGAAGCCACGTCGACGTCGAGTTCCACGCCGTGCCGCTGATCGACAACGGTGAATTCGTCGGCTGCTTCGGCATCTACCAGGACATCAGTGAGCGGATCAGATCCGAGGCGAAGCTCCGGGCGCTTCACGATCGGCTGACCCGCGTGCAGGACGAGGAGCGCGCCCATTTCGCGCGCGAACTGCACGACGACATCGGGCAGCGACTCGCGCTGCTGGCCATCCAGCTCGAGCAGCTGCAGGAGGACGCACATGCGGCGCCGGAGCTGAGCACCCGGCTGGTAACGTCGAGGCGGCTCGCTCAGGAACTGTGTTCCGACGCGCAGCGCATTTCGCACCGCCTGCATCCCTCGCAGCTGGGCTCTCTCGGCTTGACGAGGGCGCTTGCGAGCCTGTGCGGGCAGTTCGCCAGGCAGACTGATGTCAAGACCGATTTCGTCCACGGCGACATCCCCACGCTGCCGCCGGAGGTCGAGACGTGCCTGTATCGTGTCGCCCAGGAGGCGATTCAGAACGCGACGAAGCACAGCGGAGCCAGCCGGATCCGTGTGAAGCTGTCAGCCGAATCGGGCGCGATCCGCTTGCGAGTGTCCGACGACGGCCGCGGTTTCGATCCGGCCTCCGAGCGTACGTCAGGCCTGGGCCTCGTCAGCATGGCGGAGCGCGTCCGCGCGGCGGGCGGTGAGCTGAGCGTCGACTCGGCGGTCGGTCAGGGAGCACGAATCGAAGTCTCGATTGCGCTGACCGAACGCCTCGATCCGTAGACGGGGCTCCACTCGCCGCGCCGAGCGCTCAACCAGGTCCCCGCACCAGCGAAACGCCGACGTCCGGGTGCCTCATCGCCCGTAGTCCCGGCAAGACTTCTCGCGAAAGGGATCGGCCGAATACCTCCTAACGTCGGGAGGGAGGCTACGCATGGACGGCGCCAGTCTGTCGCGCCGATCGCTGTTGCACGCGATCGCCGCAACCATCGCGACTGCGGCGGTGCCATTCGACTGGGCGGACGTCGTGCATGCGATGGACCAGGGCCATGGCGCCGCGCCGCCAGACGGCATCGCGAAGATTTCTCTGCTCGGCGCCGCTGACGCGGCAGACATCGAGGCCGTCGCAGCGCAGATCGTTCCGAGTGACGACTCTCCCGGTGCGCGTGAGGCCGGTGTCATCTTTTTCATCGACCGCGCGCTCGCGACGTCCTTCTCCCGACTCGCCGGCGACTACCGCGCGCACCTCGCAGCCTTTCAGGCGGGGTATCGCGAACGCCATCCCGGCGCCGCATCGTTCGCATCGCTCACCGCCGAACAACAGATCGATCACCTGAATTCGATCGAGCAGACGCCGTTCTTCACGACCACCCGCCTGCTCACGCTGCTCGGCATGTTCTCGCTGCCTGCATACGGCGGCAATCGCGACGACATCGGCTGGAAGCTGATTGGCTTCGAAGACCGCCACGTCTTCAGTCCGCCGTTCGGGTACTACGATCGCGACTATCCCGGCTTCGTCGTCGATCCGCCGAAAAACCGATGACCACACAGACCTATCGGGATTCCGACACCGTGGACTTCGTCATCGTCGGTTCCGGCGCGGCGGGAGGCGTGATCGCGCGCGAGCTGGCGCAGGCAGGACTGACGGTCGTGCTGATGGAACAGGGGCCGCGGTTCTCACCGCGCAGTCTCCGGCACGATGAGCTGGGGATTTGGTACCTTGGCGGCATCACGAACGATGCCGTCAAGCACCCGCAGACCTTTCGCGACGACGCGCTGAAGCAAGGCGAACTGCAGAAATTCAAGCCCGCCTTGTGGTACGGGCGCGGCGTCGGCGGCGGAAGCCTGCACTACACGGCAAACTTCTGGCGCTTCCACGAGATCGACTTCATCGAGCGCAGCGTGCTCGGGGCAATTCCCGGCACCGGCTTCGCGGACTGGCCGATCGCCTACGCCGATCTCGAGCCGTATTACACCAAGGTCGAGTGGGAGATCGGAGTGTCCGGCCTCGCCGGAGCCAGCCCGTTCGATCCCCCGCGCAGCAAGCCCTATCCGATGCCGCCGCTGCCGGTGAAGTCGTCAGGCGTGCTCTTCGAACGCGGCGCGCGCAAGCTCGGGCTGCATCCGGTCCCGGCGCCGATGGCAATCAATTCGCAGCCCTATCGCGGCCGGTCGGCGTGCGTCCACTGCGGGTTCTGTCACGGCTTCGCGTGCGAAGTGCGCGCGAAGGCGTCGACGCTCACCACCGTGATTCCGGAAGCGGAAGCCACCGGCCGGTGCGAAGTACGGGCCGAGAGCTACGTCTTCCGGATCGAAACCAGCAGCCAGGGACGCGCGACTGGCGTCACCTACTTCGATCGCGATCGGCGCGAACGGTTTCAGCGAGCCCGTGCCGTGGTGGTGTGCGCCAACGGCGCGGAGACGCCGCGTCTCCTCCTCATGTCCGCGAGCCCGCGGTTTCCGCGCGGTCTCGCGAACGCGAGCGGTCTGGTCGGCAAGTACCTGATGTTCAATTACAGCGGCCGCGCCACCGGTGTGTTCGAGCACGAGCTGAACGAATACAAGAGCGTACAGGTCACCCGCATCCTGCACGACTTCTACGAGTCGGATCCGAAACGCGGCTTCTACGGCGGCGGCGGCCTCGACGCGCGCATCGGCCCGCAGCCGACGACGTGGGCGATTCGCACGGACGCCGATCAGCCGACGTGGGGCAGCGCCTACAAGGCGCGGCTCCGTGACTATCCACGCACGATGCAGGTGGCCTCCCACAGCACGTCGCTGCCGCTCGAGTCGAACAACGTGACACTCGATCCGGAAATCCGCGACGCGTGGGGACTGCCGGCGATTCGGGTCACCTACCGGGATCATCCCGACGACCTCGCGATCGTTCGGTTCCTGCAGGATCGCGGCGCCGCGATTCTCGACGCGGCCGGTGCGCTGCGTGTTACCCAGGCCGCGGTGACCCCGCAGACATCGTCCGTGCACCTGCTCGGAACCTGTCGCATGGGCAACGACCCGGCGACTTCGGTCGTCGACAAGTATCATCGCAGCCACGAAGTCCGGAATCTGTTCGTCTGCGACGGGAGCAGCCTGGTGACATCCGGCCGAGGCCAGCCGACGATGACCATTCAGGCGCTCGCGTTCCGCGCCGGCGAGCACATCGCGCGCTTCGCGAAGCGTGGAGAGATCTGACCGCTAGAATGCGTCCTGGATGGCGACGGACACGCCGCCGGAGCTGTCTGTTCCCCCGGCCGAAGTCGACGCAGAGGTGGTTCGTGATCGTTTGCTGAGCAGGGCGATGGCAGCGCGGCAGCCGCTCGACAAATATCTGGGTTACGTCGGCTGGCTGAGGCATACTGCGCGGCGTCTGGTCTCCTCGAACCGGAGGTGAGACGTGAAGCCAAGATTGATTGTCATCGCCTCGCTCGTGTGGATCGCCGCAGGCGTGGCAGCGGCCCCGCAGCCCGCCCAACCGGCGGCGGCCGCGCCTCCGAAGATTGCGGTCCTGATCGTCACCGGGCAGAACAATCACAACTGGCGCGGCACTACGCCGCTGCTCCGCAAGGCGCTCGAGGACACCGGAAAGTTCGAAGTTCGTGTCACCGAGGAGTTCCGCGGCGCCGGCCCGGAGACACTCGCCCCCTATGACCTCGTCGTCCTGAACTACTTCGAGCGGGGCCGTCCGGAGCTGAAGTGGGGCGAGAAAACCAACGCCGCGTTTCTGGACTTCGTGCGATCGGGCAAGGGAGTCGTCGTCTACCACTTCTCGGTGGCTGCGTTCGACGGCTGGACCGAGTACGAGAAGTTGTCGGGAGGAAACTGGAGGCCGAACAACGGACACCATTCGGCGCCGCACAACTTCGTCGTGGACGTCAAGGATCAGGAGCATCCGATCACGAAAGGGCTGAAGCTGTCGTTCCCGCAAGCGAACGACGAGCTCTACGCGAATCTGCGCTGGCAGCCGGCAGGCTCGTACCACGTGCTCGCGACGGCCAACGACGATCATGGGCTCTACGCCGCGAGCCGCACCGATTCACGGGCGCCGCAGCCGCTCGAGGGCGCGAGTGCGAACGAGCCGATGCTGTGGACCATCGATTACGGCAAGGGGCGGGTCTTCGCGACCGCGCTCGGTCACGATGTCGAACAGGTGCAGACGCCCGCGTTCGTGACGACGTTCGCGCGCGGCGCGGAGTGGGCCGCCACGGGGAAGGTGACGCTGCCGATTCCGCCGGCGATGGCCGGCACCCCGCCGTCGGGCGCGCAGGCCGGCACGCCGCCGCCGACGCCCGAAGGATACGTGCCGAGAGGAACGCGCCCCGGAAAAGGGCTCGCCCCCGGCATGAAAGTGACGGACCTGGGCAAGGGCGCGCGAACCTACCGCATCAGCATGACCAAAGGTGACGAGATCATGTCCGGGCTGACGGACTTTGCGGAGAAGTACCACATCAGGAACGCCCACTTCACCGCGCTCGGCGCGATCAACAAGGGCCTGTTCGGCTGGTCGGACGTCGAGCGCGGCCTGGGTCAGAAGAAGATCGAGCTCAATCAGGAAGCCGAAATCGTCTCGCTGATGGGCAGCATCACGACCGACAGCCAGGGACGGGGAACCGTGCACGGGCACGGGACCGTCGCTCTCTCCGACGGCGCGGTCAAAGGCGGCCACTGGTGGGAGGCGCACGTGAGCATCATCGCCGACGTGTTCGTCACGGAAGAGGAAGGCGCGCCGGAACCGCCGAAGTAGAACCACGGTTCGGATCGCAGCGATCGCGTATTGAAGGAGGCGATCACGCGACGGCGGGCGTACTCGCTTCCCATGGACGGCTGGTCGCGAACCGCTCGCCGCAGATCGTCATCGCCTCCGCGAGCGCCGCATCCGGTAGATCGCGCTCGCCGCGCCTGTGACGAAGGACGGCCCGCGACGCAAAGCGAGCGAGTACCAGATCGAGCGCCGTCGCATCGTTCAGCGACGCGGAAATGAGCGCGCCCCACCCGGACGACGTGCCTGCTGCGAGCCACCGCGCCGCGACCAGATCCTTGTACACGCGCCGCGCATCGGCGTCGGCGGTGAGGCGCAGCGTCGAGGCAGCCTCCGGCCACTCTGGCGCCGGCTCGGCGAACCACTGTTCGTATCTGCCAACGAGCTCCTGGCGTTCCTGCGCGAACTTTGGATCGCGCACGCGGCCCGCATGCCATCGGCTTCGCGCGACAAGCCCCAGCTCCGCGACGCGCGCGGGAACGCCAAGCTCGCACCATCGGCTGGCCAGAGCCAGCAGATGCGCCGACATGTAGCCGGCGAACCCGCCATCCGCCGTTCCTGCTGCTTCCAGCATGGTGGCCGCAGACGTCCGATCGTCCTGTGTCGCGCCGGCGGCGGCGCGCGCGCTGAGACAGCGGAGGCGCGTGCCCCAGCGGTCGCTCGACGATTCGGCGCGCTGCAGGTACTCCACGAGGGCGTGCGCCGGCATCGATCGGCGTGCGGCCTCCGCAACCAGCTGCGCGGCCAGATCGAACGTGAAGGTGACGCCTTCCTTCTCGAGGCCGGTCTCGAGAATCCGCTCCAGCCGCGCCGCAGTCCATTCGACGTCGGGAACGGCGAGCGCAGCCACGCCGAGTGCGACGAGCCCGATGTCGCGATACCTGGGATACGGATTGGCCTCGACTGGAACCAGGGCCCGATCGATCAACTCACGACCGCGCGGGTCGCCGGCGAGCGCGATGAGACCGTCGCGCAGCTGCGCGATGTAGTCGCCGGCGCGCTCTTCGCTGATGTACTCGATCGCGTACTCGGGACTCGGCCGTTCGCTCGTTTGCGCTTCGAGCATCTCGGTCCGCCTGGTGACGGTGTTGAGGAGGGCCTGCAGATCGCCTGGCGCGGGCAACGCCGCTTTCAGCCGGGCGAGCACCGGCGGCGCCCACGCCGCGTCGAGGCCGATTTCCGACGCGAGCGACGCGTCGATCGCGACGGCGCTGGCGACGAGCGCCTCGCACAGATCGGTGACGTGCAGCAGCGAACCGTGCAGACGCAGTCCCAGCTGTCGCCCTGACGCCGCGATCAAGGCGACGGCGGCGTCGCGCCTTCCTGTCCGGACGGCCGCCCAGAGCAGGTACGCGCGCAGCGCCATCATCCAGGCGCTGCTCGTCTTCGCGCCAAGGCCGTATGTCTCGGCGCCAGCCGCCGCGGCGTCGAAGCGGCCCTCGCGGGCGCACGAGAAGATCGCGCGGGCGACGCCTTCGGCGCCGACGAGCCGCCGATAGCTCCCCGCGGCCCTGAACACGTCGAGGAATCGATCGTGCTCGCAGCCGGCGCCGATGGCGATCGTCAGGTCGGTCAGCGTCTGCCGAATCGTGCCGAGCACCTCCCGCTGCTCGGACTGGAACTCCTCGTCGAGGACGGTTTCGAACAATCGATCGAAGTGGCGCGCCTGGGCCAGGTGCCTCACGCCGTAGGTCAGCGCGTAGCGCCGCCTCCGGCCGCGCCATCCCTCGCAGTATGCGAGCAACTTCGCGTCGAACGGCGCGACCTCGGGAAACTTCCGCACGTAGTCACGAAATCGCGGATGCGCGAACGCATAGCCGTCCTCGTCGGAGCCCGCGACGACGCGCCGCATGCTGGCGACGAGGCGGCGGATTGGATCGTCGGTCCACGAGCCGCGCAGGCCCTCGTGCAGGCCGATCAGATCGTCGCGCCCGATCGGTCCCAGCACCGCGGCAAGCGTGCCGAGCAGATCGAGCGCTTCTTTCGTGCCGGCCTCGGCAACCGTCGCCTTCCACCACTCGGCGAGGTAGCCCTCGAGGCGGCGCGGCTGCCGGTCGACGTTCGCGGCGTCGACGTCGCCACGCTCGATCGCGTCGGCGAGAAACGTCACGTACAACGGGTCGGCGCCCTCGACCGTGTCCTGCGGAGTCGTGACCGTGATCACCTTCGCGAGCAGCGACGGCTCGTCGGCGAAAGCGCCCGCCTTCTTTCCGGCAAGTCGCAGCGCCGCGGCGACGTCGGTCGACGAGAACCCGCTCAGCGCGAGGTAGGCGGTGCGCCCGGGAGGGAATCCGTACTCGTCCGCCAGATCCTGCCCGACGTCGCGCACGGTGACGATGATCTTGAAGTTCTGGCCAGGGGTGACGTTGAAATACGGCTTCAGACTGAAGCCGCTGACCTCGTCGAGTCCGTCCACGACGAGCAGGTGCCGCTCGCGCAAATCGCGCTTCACCAGCGAGTGATAGGCGGCCACCCAGCCGCTCAGCGTCGTCGGCGACTGCCAGGTGTCCAGGGCGGGAACATCCCAGAGCCTGAGCTGCTGAACGGTATTTCTCAGGAAGCCCTGCTCGCCGAGCATCTCCCGGAGAGAGCCTGATGCGTAGCGGGTCGTGAAGAAGTGATACGCGCAGTCGTCCCGATACTGGTCGATCGTTTTCACCGCGAGCGCCGTCTTGCCGTAGCCGGCCGGCGCCGAAACCACGAGATAGCGTGCGTCGGCCGAATCGAGGAAGGTCGCGATTCGCGCGACGTCGTGCTCACGGCCGCCGAACCGCGCGTAGTCGGCGAACAGCGGCTCGAACACGTAGCGCTCGAGCACGGTACCGCCGCGCTGACGGAACAGCCACTTGAGCAGGCTGTCATACAGCTTGTAGCGGAAGTCCGACGGATCCGTGAACGTGCTGCGGATCAGATGGTTGATCTGCGCCTTGAACGCGGCGAGCTTCGCTTGATCCTCGCCGGGATAACCGGGCAGCCTCGCCGCCGCGTCGGCGAGGAAGCAGAGACGATCGAGTCCGAGCCGCCCGGCGTACTCGAACTCGAGCTCGGTGACCGACTTGTCGTGGCCGGCTTCGATGTACCCATAGCGATTGGCGATGATGCCGACATACACGTTCGACTCTTTCACCTTCGACTGGCTGCCGGCGGTTGCGCCGACGCCCATCGATTCGAAGTCCTCCATGCCGACCGGAATCAGCGACAGGCGCGCGCAGACTTCCCGCGCAGCCGCCCGATAGTCGGCGAGATCTTCGCTGGTGCTGCTGATGAACGCTTTCATGACGCCAGATGACGCTCCACGAGCAGTCCGGCCACGCGCCGATGCGCAGGGATATATACTCCAGCGCTGCGGCATCCGGAAGGCGAGGTGCGATTCGAGCCGCGCGCGGCGCCGCTGGTTGATGTGACGTGGATCCCACGCTGGTATACGTCGGCACCTATACCGGGCCGAAGAGCCAGGGCATCTATCTGTATCGGCTGGAGCCGGACCGTTCAGTCCTTTCTCAAAACATCGCGCTGGTTCCACTGGGGCTCGCCGCCGCTTCGTCGAATCCATCCTTTCTCGAGCTCGACGCGAACCGGCGGCTGCTGTTCGCGGTGAACGAGGTCGGTCAGTTCGCCGGCCGCGCGACCGGCGCCGTCAGCGCCTTCGCGATCGATCGGCCGAAAGGCACCCTGACCCTGATCAACCAGCGTCCATCGATGGGCACGGCGCCGTGCCACCTGCTGCTCGATCGGACCGGACGGCATCTGCTGGTCGCGAACTACGGGAGCGGCAGCGTGGCGGTGCTGCCGGTCGCCTCCAATGGGCGGCTCGGCGAGGCGAGCCACGTCGTCCAGCACACCGGCAGCAGCGTGAATCCGGATCGCCAGAAAGGGCCGCACGCCCACTGCGTCACCGTCGATCGTGCGAACCGCTACGTCTTCGTCTGCGACCTCGGGCTGGACAAGGTGATGGCCTACCGTTTCGACGCGCAGCGCGGGACCCTGACGGCGCACGATCCGCCCTTCGCATCGGTGAAGCCGGGCGCCGGGCCGCGTCACATGGTCTTTCGTCCCGACGGCCGGTTCGCCTACGTCGTCAACGAACTGCACTCCACGGTCACGGCGTTCCGCTACGACGCGGACGGCGGCGTCATGCACGAACTCCAGACGATTTCGACGCTGCCGGCACACTTCGACGGCGCGAACAGCGGCGCCGAGGTCGACGTGCATCCGTCTGGCAAATGGTTGTACGCGTCGAATCGCGGCCACAACAGCGTCGTGCTGTTCAGCATCGACGCAAACGACGGCACGCTGGTCTATGTCGAGGAACAAGGAACCGGAGGATTCAAGCCGCGTCACTTCGGGATCGATCCTTCCGCAACATTTCTCGCGGTCGGGAATCAGGACTCCGACACGATTCTCGTGGCGCGGGTGGACGGCGGCAGCGGACGGCTGAGGCCGTCCGGCGTCCTTGGGTACGCACCGTCGCCAGTCTGCATGAAGTTTCTGCTGCCGGAGCAACCGAAGTGACGGGCACGATCTCGCGGCGGACGATTCTGCGCGCTGCCGGGGCGGCCATCGCGTTGCCGTGGCTCGAGTCGCTCCCCGCGCTCGCCGCGCCCGATCGCGCGACCGGATTTCCCAAGCGGTTTGCCGTCCTGTTCATGGGGAACGGCGTCAACGGCAACCACTGGTGGGCGCGCGGCTGCGGCGCCGCGATGACCTTGAGCCGATCGCTCCAACCGCTCGAGCCCGTGAAACACAAGATCAATGTGATCAACGGGCTGTTCAACAAACCGTCCGTCGGGAACGGGATCCATCCCGCGCAGACCGGCAACCTCCTGTCCGGAGTCCCCCTCCGCAAGGGTTTGACGATGCGAGCCGGCGTCACTGTTGATCAGGTGCTCGCCAGCCAAATCGGGCGGGACACCGATCTGCCGAGCGTGGTGATGGCATCGGAGCGCCCGGCGATCGGATGTCACGAGACCGGCTTCTCGATGGCTTACAGCTCGTGCCTGTCGTGGCGGCGCGCTGACGCCCCCGTGGCGGCCGACGTCGATCCGCCGCGTGCGTTCGATCGCGTGTTCGCGCGCTGCGCCAGCGGCCCACGCCAGAGCATCGTGGATCGCCTCAGCAATCGCACCCGGCGCGTCGAGTGGAGCGCGAGCGCCGCCGACAGGCAGCGCCTGGACGGATATCTCACCTGCGTCCGCGACGTCGAGACGCGCGCCGACCGGATGCGATCCGATCCAGCTCCGGATCTTCGCGATCGCACGCGTCTGATGTGCGACATCGTCGCGCTCGCCTTTCAGACCAACCGCACGCGCGTCGCGTCGATGCTCCTCGCCGCCGACCTGTCATCGCTGTCCTATGCGTTCCTGGACGTGCGCGGCGATCATCACTCGGCGTCGCACGACGACCTCTCGGACGGGTACGAGCGCATCGTCCGCTTCCACGTGAGCCAGCTTGCCTACCTCGCCGAACGGCTCGACTCGATGCCTGAAGGTGAAGGGACCGTGCTCGACAACTGCTGCCTGCTCTGGCTGTCGAACATGTGGGCAGGGTGGAAGCACGACAACATGAAGCTGCCGGTGGTCACCGCGGGCGGACTCGGCGGCACGCTTGCGACCGGCCGCTCGCTCGAGTACCTCTACGCCGGCGACGAGAAGCGGCGGTTATGCAGTCTGTATCTGTCGATCATGGAGCGCATGGGCGTGACGATCGACCGGTTCGGCGACGCCGACCGCCCACTCGAGAACTTGTGACGTCCACGGGAACGCAGAGCACGCAGACACGCGCAGAGAACGCGGGGACGTTGTTTCACGCTTTTGATGTCGCAAATTAACGGGGTATCGCGAATCGATCAGCGATCGACGAACACCAGTTCGCCGAAGCGCTGGTACTCGTGGAAGCCGTCGTCCACCTGCGCCCACTCCCAGCGCGAGCGTTTGCCGCCGTCGTAGTCCATGCGGTAGACGTTGGCGCGCCACCGCGTTCCGGGCTTCGGCGGGACGTTCTGCAGCGGCCGCAGCAGCGCGTATGGAATGAAGAATTCCGCGCGCCACCCCTCGATGTCGGCGTGCGGCTGCTTCGGACCTCCGATCGTCGCGGTCGCCTTGCGGGTCAACCGATCGCGCTCGTAATGCCACGGCCGCCAGCCGAGGAACTGCCCGCCGAAGTTCGGAATCAGGATTGGGAGCTCGTGATTGAGCGGCGAGATCTCGTACTCGAAATAGGTGGGATAGCGCTCGTCGGTCCAGAGGAAGACCTCGAAGACGTCCTCGTTCCACAAGTCCATGAAGTCTTCGGTCATGGACGCCGTCAGCATGTGATCGGTGCCCTCGATCAGGAAGTACAGGCCGGTGGTGGAGTAGAGCGCCTTGAACCGCGTGTCGTACGGGTGACCGTCAGCTTCGCGGCGATGCAGCGCGACCCATTCGGCGTCCCGCCAGGCGGCGTTGTCGCCGGCACCGGTCACTTCGAAATCGCCGGCCGGCTTCACCGACAGCCGCGGCCGCTCGTCACGCTGCGCGTGCGCGGCGGTGTGCAGGCACAGCGTCAGGGCCGACAGCAGCAGGACGGGCACCGGTTTCATTGCGGAGAGTCTACGTCGGTTCAGGTACGTATAATCGCGGAATGCGCGTCCGGCTCGATTACGGCACCGATGGGCTCGAGGTCGATCTGCCCGACGACCGCCTGACCATCATCGAGCCACGGTTCCGCCCTGCCGTCAGCGATACCCACGCGGCGCTCGTCGCTGCGCTGCGCGCACCGGTCGGCGCGCCGCCGCTGCGCGAGCTCACCAGCCGCGGCGGGCGGGTGGCGGTGTCGGTGTGCGACATCACCCGGGCGCAGCCGCGCCGCGAGATGCTCGAGGCGCTGTTCGAAGAGATGCCTGACGTCCGCGCCAGCGACGTCACCATCCTGGTCGCCACCGGCACGCATCGCTGCAACACGCCAGCGGAGATCGAGGCGATGCTCGGTCGCGATCTCATGCGGCGCTACCGCGTGATCAACCACGACAGCCGCGACGAATCCGCGCTCGTCGACGCCGGCGAGACGGCCAGCGGCGCGCCGGTGTACCTCAATCGGCGCTGGCTGGATGCCGACGTGCGGATTACGACCGGGTTCGTCGAACCGCATTTCTTTGCCGGCTTCAGCGGCGGTCCGAAGATGGTCGCGCCCGGGCTGGCGGGGCTCCAGACCACGCTCGTCCTGCACGACGCCGCACGCATCGCGCATCCGATGGCGACGTGGGGCGTCACCGACGGGAACCCGATCCACGACGACATCCGCGAGATCGCCCGGATGACGGGCGTTCACTTCGCGCTGGACGTGACGCTGAATCGTGCGCAGCAGATCACCGCGGTGTTCGCCGGCGAGCTCTTCGCCGAGCATCGTGCCGCGTGCGCGGCGGCGAAGCGCGACGCCATGCGCGAAGTAGAGGCGCCGTTCGACGTGGTGCTCACCACCAACGCCGGCTATCCGCTCGACCAGAACCTGTACCAGGCCGTGAAGGGGATGTCGGCCGCGGCCACGGTGGTGAAGCGTGGCGGCACGATTGTCTGCGCCGCCGAGTGCCGCGACGGTCTGCCCGCGCACGGCGCGTACGGCGAAGTGCTCGCTGCGCGCTCCAGCCCGCAGGAACTGCTCGCGATGATCACCGCGCCCGGCTATTCGAAGCCCGACCAGTGGCAGGTACAGATCCAGGCGCAGGTGCAGACGAAGGCGAGGGTGCTGGTGAAGGCCAGCGGCCTGTCTCACCGCGAGATCCACGCCGCGCACTTCGATCCAATCGACGAGGTCGGCGACGCCGTCAGACGAGCGCTGGCCGACGCCGGGCCGCAGGCGACGCTGTGCGTGCTGCCGCAGGGGCCGCAAACGATTCCCTATCTGGAACGCGAGGAGTCGATCACATGAAGACATTGCCGATGTGGAGTCGCCGGCGCTTTCTCGAGATCGTGTCGGGTCTGCCGCTCGTCGGCGGTTTCGCCGGCGCGCGTCCGGCGGCGGCCGCGGCCGCGCCGCAGGCGGCTGCGCGCGACTACTTTCGCGAGCTCGGCGTGCGGCCGTTCATCAACGCGGCCGGCACGTACACGGCCATGACGGCGTCGCTGATGCCGCCGGAAGTGATCGAGGCCATCACCTACGCCTCGAAGCATTACGTGATGCTCGACGAGCTTCACGACCGCGTCGGCGCGCGCATCGCCACGCTGCTGAAGTGCGAAAGCGCGATGGTGACCTCCGGCGCGGCATCGGCCCTGACGCTCGGCACGGCGGGCGTCCTCACCGGCACCGATGCGCGAAAGGTCGTCGAGCTGCCGAATCTGGCCGGCATGAAGAGCGAAGTCATCATCCAGAAGGCGCATCGCTTCGGCTACGACCACGCCGTCCGCAACTGCGGCGTGCGCCTCGTCGAGGTGGACACGCGCGAGGAGATGGAGCGCGCGATCAGCCCGCAGACCGCGATGATGCTCTTCTACAACAACAACAACTCCGAAGGGCGGATCCGCGACGAGGAGTTCGTGCAGATTGGCAGGAAGCACGGCGTCCCGACCTTGAACGACGCGGCCGCCGACGTCCCGCCGGTCGAGAACCTGTGGAAGTACACGCAGATGGGATTCGATCTCGTCGCGTTCTCCGGCGGCAAGGGGCTCCGCGGTCCGCAGAGCGCGGGCCTGCTCCTCGGCCGGCGTGACCTCATCGCCGCGGCGCGATTGAATGCGCCCCCGAATGGCAACACCGTCGGACGCGGCATGAAGGTCAACAAGGAAGAGATGGTCGGCATGCTCGCGGCGGTGGAGCTGTATCTCGCGAAGGACCACGCGGCTGAACGGCGTGACTTCGACGCGCGCGCCGAGACGATCCGCGCCGGCGCGGCCGCCGTGCCCGGCGTCAAGGCCGAGATCTTCGTGCCCGAAGTCGCGAACCATGTGCCGCACGTGCGGATCTCGTGGGACGCCGCCGCGAAGGGGATGACCGCCGCAGACGCCGTCACCCGCCTCCGGGCCGGCGATCCGTCGATCGGCACGCGATCGGAAGGTGACGCTGTGGTGGTGGGCGTCTGGATGATGCAGCCCGGCGAAGAGAAGATCGTCGCCCGTCGCCTTCGCGAAGTCCTGCAGAACCGCAGCTAGTCGTGCGGTTCGGCCTGAACGCGCGCGGTCTCCTGCCGACGCTGCTCGCCTCGAGCGTGGCGGCGGCGTGGCCGCTCACGACGCCGAGCGGCCACCCGACGCGCGCCCACCACGTGGCGAGCCGCGTCTCGATGGCGTGCGAGTACGCGATCGACGCGTACGGCCCCGACGCCGGCACGCTGCCGAGCATCCTCGACGCCGCGCTCGACGAGGTGGACCGCATCGACCGCTTGATGAGCCACTACAAGTCCGCCAGCCCGCTGTCGCGCGTCAACCGTGAGGCGGCAGCGCACCCGGTCGCCGTCGATGCGGAGCTGTTCGACTTCATCGCCGAGGCGATGCGCTATCAGCAGGAGTCGGGCGGCGCGTTCGACATCACGGTCGGGCCGCTGATGAAAGCGTGGGGATTCTTCGCTGGAGAGGGGCGCCTCCCCTCAGGGCAGGCGCTCGCGGCTGCGCGGCGTCTCGTCGGCGGCAGCCACGTGACGCTGAATCCCACGCTGCGGACGATCGCCTTCGACACGCCGGGCATCGAGCTCGATCTGGGAGGGATCGCGAAAGGCTATGCCGTCGATCGGGTCGTCGCGATCTTGAAGGAGCGACAGGTGACGTCGGCGTTGATCAGCGCCGGAGGCAGCACGATCTACGCGCTCGGCGCACCGCCGGGACGCCGTGGCTGGGACGTCTCGATCCAGGATCCGATCGACGCGCGCGCGATCGCGCTCACCCTCGAACTGAAGGAGCGCGCGGTGTCGGTGGCGGGCCGGTCGGAGAAATTCTTCGTCGCCGACGGCGTGACCTACTCGCACATCATGGATCCGCGCACCGGCGCGCCGGCTCAGGGGATCCTGAGCGTGGTCGTGCTCTCGCGCACGGGGACGGAGGGCGACGCGCTCGACGACGCATTCTTCGTGCTGGGTCCGAAGGCCAGCCGGGAGTATCTGAGGCGGCTTCCTGAGACCGACGCGTTGTTCTTCCTGCCTGATCAGCAGCGCGGCTGGATCCTCGTTGACACTCGGGATCGCGGTCCGGCTGCATCCGGAGGCGACCGCCGATAGTGCGCGGGACCCGTCAACGGCACCGCGGCGCCGCTCAACGTGCGGCGGTCAGATCGACGACAGCGTAGGTCGTCAGCCGAGGCAGCGAGAACTCCGTCGCGCCGCCCGCGACGACGCGATCCTGCAGCGCGAGCGCGCCGACGCCGGCCACACGAGCGTCGCCGGTCGGGTAGGCGCCGCGCAATCGGATGCGCAGCCCTTCGATCTCGCGCCCGCTGTAATTGAGCAGATGGACGCGCGCCCGCCGCGCGTCGGCCGTCAGCCGGCAGATCACGACCTCGCTTCCGTACACGCGCAGCGTCCGCTGGTCGTCGGTGAGCTGACGGCGGATCTTCAGCGCGAACGCACTCGGGTCGGCAGCCTCCTCGCGCGGGAACCCCGGCGCGCCGATTCTGATGGTGATCCGGTAGCGCGGCGATGGCGCCTGAACGATCTCGAACAGCAGGTTGCGCCGCGCCAGCAGGTTCATCACCTCGCCCACGACCGCCGACCCGTCGTCCACGATCCCCAGGTCCGAGACCGCCGGAAGATCGACCGGCGGCAGCGCCTCCAGGAATTTCAACATCTCACCGAGCGGCCGGGCGTCGGCCGGATCGATTTTCAGCGCGGCGTCGGCGCCGTACGCATATGCTTCCGCGGCTGCGAGCGCGGCCTTTCCCGCCGGAAGGTCGTAGAGGTATTTCGTTCCCGGGTGTCTCGCGAAACGCCAGCCGTTGGCGACAATCCACGGCGCTCGCGTCGGCGAGGCCAGGCCGGCACGCGGAGCGGTGCCGGGCGTGGGAAGCGGTTCACGTTGTGCGAGGTCCGCCTCGGCGCACAACCGGGTGACGCCGGCGCTCGCGAGCGTCGCGCGGCCGTCGGCGCTCGGCGCGTACGTGCACGGCAGCGAGAGCGCCAGCAGCACGACCGCGGTCACACCTCGAGCTCCTTCACGGTGATGCGGGAGCGATCGTACACGCCGAGTCCGAGCGTCGAGGCGTACTCCACGTGTCCAGGCTCACGAATGATGATGTTGACGTTGGGGTCGGCGTCGCGCGCGCGCGTGTCGTCCATCCTGAGCGACGCCGGCGACCGATCCCAGATCGAGATCGCGCCGTGCGCGCGGCGCTCGTTCTCGATGACGTCGAGCAGCAGGCGATCGATCGCGACCGGGTCGGTGCCGAGCAGGATCTGCCGCGGATAGAACACGTAGCGGGTGGTTCTCGCGAACGGGCCGCCGTGCCACACGCCGCGCAGGCCGTCCATGATCTGCAGGACGGTGCGCGAGCGCAGCGGCTCCATCGCGGCGAGCGTCCCGACCACCGAATAGGTGTGCGACTTCCCGCGCTGGTGCGTGCGCGCGACGTTCGAGAAGCTGCCGTAGGCGATGTTCTTCAGGCACCCGGTCACGCCCGTGGCGCCGTGGTCCTTCATGTTCGGGATGTTGATGATCTTCGTCAGCAGGCGCGACACCAGCCGCATCATGCTGGAGCGCGTGTCCTCTTCGCCGAACAGGTCGGCCTCGAGGTAGGTCGCCGGATCGTAGCCGCTGTTGTCGGCGTTCTGGTTGGCCCGCTCGGCCGCGACGATCTGCACGCCTTCGGGCAGGTGCGGTGCGTAGTCGACCTCGTCCATCTGACTCTGGAAGCGCTCGTAGACGTAGATGTGCGACAGCGGCACGCCGATGCCGATCAGCTGCCGGACGACGTCCGCCACGATTTCGTATGCGGACACGCAGTGCGGATACCCGCCGCAGTTGACTTTGATGCCGACGATGTCCGACGGCTCGACGAAGCGTCGCCAGGCATCGGCGGTCGTGCCCGCGCCGGTGAGCGCGCGCATCCCTCGCGCCAACATCTCGCGCACGACTTCGTCGTTGGCGGCGCCGGTGGCCGTGTCGACGCATCGGTCCGATCGGATCGAGACGACGCGGCCGGGATACGGGCCCGGCATGCCGGGCGTGGCGGAGGGACGATATCTGGACACGACTCGAAGCGCCGGGAGATCCGGCCGAGCCTCGACGTCCCCGAACAAAGCGGTCGCCGACAGCATCCGGACGAGCGATCTTCTGTGCATGCGCCCGCCTCCCGGCCCTCATCCTACCTTGACTCCCGTGACGAGGTGCGCGATGGTTACGCCACTTACGTCCAGCGGACAGAAGGAGGAACCATGCGCGCCCGGCGATTGGTGGTTTCGTTCCTCACGCTTCTCCTTGCCCTGTACCTGGCGCCCCCCGCCTTTGCGCAGACTGGAGCCGCGTCGCTGACCGGCATCATCAGCGATCAAAGCGGCGCGAAGGTCCCTGGTGCGACGGTGACGGCCACCAACCAGGCGACCAATGTGGCGTACACCGCGGTGTCGAACGAGAGCGGCAACTACACCATCACGTCGGTGCCGGTCGGGACCTACGTGCTGAAGGCTGAGCTGTCGGGCTTCAAGACGGCGACGACCGATCCGATGCAGGTGGAAGCAAAGGCGATCGTGCGGCTCGATTTCACGCTGCAGATCGGCGCGGTCGAGGAGACATTGCTGGTCACCGGCCAGTCGCCGCTGCTGCAGACCGAATCGGTGACGGTCGGCGAAGTGATCTCGGGCACCACGGTGGTCGGGCTGCCGCTGAACGGCCGGAACACCGGCCAGTTGTCGCTGCTGCTGCCCGGCACCGTGACCGTGAACCCGGGCTCATTCACCGCGGTTCGCAACTTCGGCGGCGGGCGGCCGTACGTGAACGGCAACCGCGAGCAGACCAACAACTACATGGTCGACGGCGTCGACATGAACGAGTCGATCGACAACCTCGTCGCCTACCAGCCCAGTCCGGACGCACTCGCGGAGATCAGCGTCGAGACGAACAACTACGCGGCGGACACGGGCAACGTCGCCGGCGCGGTGATCAGCAACGTCTTCAAGTCGGGCTCGAACGTCGTGCGCGGCAACGTCTTCGAGTTCTATCGCAACAGCGACTTCGACGCGAACACCTGGGACAACAACCGGTCGAATGCGCCGAAAGCGCAGCGGACGCAGCACATCTTCGGCGGCACGATCGGCGGTCCGCTGAAGAAAGACAAATGGTTCGTGTTCGGCGACTACCAGGGCACGCGGTTCGAGGCGCCGGGATCCGAAACGGTCTCGGTCGCGCCGGCCGAGTGGCGCAACGGCGATCTCTCAGGTGTGAGCTCGGTCATTCGTGATCCGGTCACCGGCCAGACGTTTGCCGGCAATCAGATTCCGTCCCAGCGGATCAGCGCGATTGCCCGGTCGATTCTCAGCAACCCTGCGCTCTACCCGCTGCCCAACCGGAATGTCGGCAGCGTGTCGGGCAACTACGTCGGCGACGCGCATACCACCACGCATGCGCACCAGGGTGACGTGCGCGTCGACTGGAACGCGACGGCGAAGGACAAGATCTTCGGACGCGTCTCGATCTCCTCGTACGAGTCGAGCAACGACAAACGGCCGTTTGCGCTGCTGCTCGGGAGCGTGACCGACTCGCCGTTCCGCAACGTCGCGTTCAACTGGAACCGCATCTTCAGCAACACGCTCGTCAACGAGGCGCTGTTCGGCTTCAACCAGATCACGATCGTCACGAAGGCGCTCGACTGGGCCGGCATCGGCAACGCCAACGCGACCTTCGGGATTGCCGGCGGTCAACCGATTCCCGGGCTCAGCCAGCTCACCTTGAACGGTGGCCTCACCACGATCGGGGCCGGCGCGAGCGACACCGACACGCTCGATCGAACCTATCAGTTCAACGACAAGGTGACGTGGATCAAGGGTGATCACACGCTCAAGATCGGCGGACAGTTCCTGCACTACGCGCAGCGCCGCTTCTATGCGGGCAACAACGGCCTGCTCGGGATCTTCACCTACGGCGGCGCCTTCACTGGTTTCCCGTTCTCCGACTTCCTCCTCGACCAGGTGGCGAGCAAGGGCCGCGGCAGCTCGTCGGATCCGTGGACGCACCTGCACAACCGCATCGCGCTGTTCCTGCAAGACGACTACAAGCTGACACCGGCGCTCACCCTCAACCTCGGGATGCGGTGGGCCTACACGCAGCCGCTCGTCGAGGCCGACAATCGCCAGGCGAACTTCAGCCTCACCACCGGGCAGGAGATCATCGCGACCGAGGGCGACCGTGCGTCGCGTGCGCTCTACAACCCGTACTACAAGGGGTTCGAGCCGCGGCTCGGCGTCTCCTGGCGCCCCGACGATCGCTGGGTGGTCCGCGGCGGCTACGGGATCTCGCAGTACATGGAGGGAACCGGCGCCAACCTGCGGCTGCCGCTCAACCCGCCGTTCTTCTTCGAGTCGGCGGCTACCTACGATGCGACGACCGGCGGCGGCAGCCTCGCCGCCGGATTCGCGGACCTGCGGCCGCAGGACCAGCCATCGGGCCAGGTGCGCGCGTGGGATCCGAACCTGCGCCCGCAGTTCACGCAGCAGTGGAACGTGTTCGGCGAATACCTCGTACGGCCGTCGGTCACGGTGAACGTGGGCTACGTCGGCCACCACGCCACGAACCTCGTGACGCCGGTGGAAGGGAACCAGCCACTGCCCGGCACCGGCGATCCGTCGACGTGGGCGCCGCTCCAGAATCGGCGGCCGCTGTTCGCGACCGCGCCGCTCATCACCAACATCTCGACGACGGCGTCGCGCGGCCGGAGCAACTATGCCGGTCTGCAGGCGAGCCTGCGTCAGCGTGCGCTGGCCGGCCTCGAGTACCTGGCGTCGTACACGCTGGGCAGCGCCAAGGCGAATCAGCTGGGGTACTACGGCTCGGGCGGCTTCACGGCGGCCGAAGGCACCTACTGGATGAACGCCTACGATCCGGAAGCGAATTACGGGCCGGCGTTCTTCGATGTCCGCCACAACTTCGTCCTCTCGGCCAGCTACGCGCTGCCGTACGGCCGCGACAGCAGCGGGGCGAGCGCGACGAGCGCCCTGCTCGGCGGATGGGTGGTGGCCGGCATCTTCCAGGCTCGGAGCGGCTTCCCGATCACGGTGCTCGACGGTCGCGGCTCGTCGCTCCAGGCGGTGCGCGGTGGGGAGCGGCCGAACTGCATCGGCGATCCGGTGCCCGGCAGCCAGACGCTCGACCACTGGCTCGACATCAACGCGTTCGCGCGCGCCGCAGCCGGCACCTGGGGCAACTGCAGCGTCGGCATCGCGCGGGCGCCGGGCTATCAGAACCTGGACCTCACGCTGTCGAAGCGATTTGCGATCGGCGGTCCGCGATACGCCGAATTCCGCGCGGAGCTGTTCAACGTCCTCAACCGGCCGAACTTCCGCGCGCCGGCGCGAGACATCAATGCGCCGAACACCTTCGGTCAGATCACGCAAACGCTCAGCACGCCGACCGTCAGCACGGCACGGCAGGGAGAGCTGGTGTTGAAGTTCTACTTCTAATCGGCGGAGCGAGGAGGCTGTCATGCGTCGACTGCCGGTGTCGCTGTGTTCGAGCGTCCTGTTCAGCGTCCTGCTGACGGCGAGCGCGTGGGCGCAGCTCGCGTCGCAGACCGCGCTGGTCGGCACGGTCACCGATCAGGGCGGTCTGGTCGTGCCGGGCGCGCAGGTCGTCGCCGTGAACGTCGGCACGCGGGATACCTACGAGACGACGACCAACGTGGAGGGGTACTACAACATCCAGTTCGTTCGCACTGGCGTCTACGAGATCACCGTGACGCTGACCGGTTTCCAGACGTCGAGAGTCAGCGGCGTGGAAGTCGCCAACAACCAGGTCGCCCGCACCAACATCACGATGAGCGTCGGTCAGTTGAACGAGTCGATCACCGTGGCGGGCTCGGCGCCGCTCATCGACACGGACAGCGCCCGGATCTCGGAAACGATCGGCACGCGCGCGGTCAGTGACCTGCCGCTGAACGGGCGCAACGTCTGGAACCTCGCCAGCACCACGCCGGGGGTCCTTGGCGGCCTCACCAGCGACATCGGCCTGAGCTTCCGCGGCGCAGGCCAGCGGGAAATCCAGAACAGCCTGTCGCTCGACGGCATCAACTCCTCGGCCAACCTGCTCGCCGCGACCAGCATGCGGCCGATCACCGATGCCGTCGAGGAAGTTCAGATTCAGACCGGCAGCACCTCCGCGGAGTACGGTTCGTATCTCGGCGTGCACATCAACGTCGTGACCAAGAGCGGCACCAACACGCCGCACGGCTCGCTGTTCGAGTTCTACCAGGACGATGCGCTCGACGAGCGCGGGTATTTCGAGAACCGCTCGGTTCCCAAGAATCCGCGGCAGCGCAACCAGTTCGGCGTCGAGCTGGACGGGCCGGTGATGTTCCCGAAGTTCTACGACGGCCGCAACCGCACCTTCATCACGGCGGCGTACGAAGGCGTCCGCGCCAACACCCTGTTCAGCCCGATCGCCACCGTTCCCACGGCGCTGATGCGGCAGGGGAATTTTTCGGAGATCACCGGCACGATCAGGAATCCGTTCACGAAGGAGCCCTATCCCGGCAACATCATCCCGCCGTCGCAGTTGTCGTCGACCGCACGCAGCCTGCTCGCCTATTACCCGATGCCGAACCGGGCCGGCATCGCCTCGAACCTGCAGACGCCGATTCCCAGCACGGAGAACGTCGACCAGTTCATCGGGCGCGCCGATCAGAACATCGGCAACAAGGTGCGCCTGTCGGTGCGCTACAACTGGCACGACAGCGCCAACAGCAATCCGCTCGGCGCAGTGCTGCCGACGCAGTCGGTCGATCAGCCGCGCGTGAACAAGAACACGCTGGTGTCCTACACGCACACTCTGTCGCAGAATCTCTTCAACGACTTCCGGGTTGGCTACCATCGCGTCAACTTCGACACGTTGAATCCGTTCCTGGTGAGCGGCCAGTCGACCGCCGGCTCGGACCTCGGCATCCCCGGCTTCACCGGCGACGTCCAGTACAACAACCCGGGCATTCCGACCATCGATCTCACCAACGCGTTCAGCGGACTCGGCGGGGGCGGCACGAACTGGTATCAGTTCGACACCACCTTTCAGCTCTCCGATGTCGCGGCCTACAACCGCGGCTCGCACAACGTGCGGTTCGGCTTCGACCTGCGCCGGCTCCAGACCGGACGCCGCGCCGCCAACGACCCGCGCGGACGCTTCAACTTCACCGGCGACATGACCGGCCATCCGGTCGCCGACTTCATGCTCGGTCTGCCGCGTACCGTGATTCCGCCGACCGATCAGATCCAGGGCGACGTCGGCGGCTGGCGCAACGGCTTCTTCGTCAACGACGTCTGGCAGGCGTCGCACGATCTGACGTTCAGCCTCGGCCTGCGCTACGAGCTGAACACGCCGGTGAAGACGTATGCCGGGCTGGCGTCGATGCTCGCCGCCGATTTCGAGACGATCATCCCGAGCAGTTTTCCCGCGGTGGGGTTCGAGTTCTCCGACCCGAACTACACGGACATCGCCCCGCGCCTCGGCGCGACCTATCGGCTCAATCAGAAAACGGTCCTGCGCGCCGGCTACGGGATCTACTACAACCCGAACCAGATGAACTCGTTCACATTCCTGACCAACAACCCGCCGATCGCCGCGGTGTCGACGTTCAGCTCGGATCCAGCGAATCCCACCCTGTCGTTCGACCACCCGTTCGGCGTCGTCGGGCCCGGCGGCCCGCCGGACATGATCTCGCCGACGCGAGACCTGCCCAACGCCCGCAAGGATCAATGGAGCCTCGACGTGCAACGCGAGCTCGGAACGACCGCCGCGCTCGACCTTCAGTACGTCGGCTCGAACACCAGCCATCTCGATCGGAGCTTCTTCAACAACACGCCGCAGCCGGGTCCCGGACCGGTGGATCCCCGGCGGCCGAGTCCGAATTTCCGGAGCCGGCGCATCATCCAGAACGACTTGATCGCGGACTACGACGCGGTCAGCGTCATCCTGCGCAAGCGCATGAGCCGCGGCCTGCAGGCCGACGTGCACTACACGTGGTCGCGGACGCGCGACATGGCCACCCACTCGAACGGCGGCGGCCAGACGATGAACAACTACGACATCTGGGCAGACTACGGCCCCGCGAACTGGGACATTCCGCACCGCTTCGTCGCGAACTACATCTACGACGTGCCGTTCCTGAAGGAGTCGCCGCAGCCGATTCTGCGCTACGTCGTGGCGGGATGGCAGATCGGCGGCGTGACGACGATCCAGAGCGGCACGCCGGTCAACGTGACGATTCCCGCCGACCGCGCGAACATCGGCATCTCCGGGCTGCAGCGGCCGGACCTGGTCGGGGCCGTTCCGGAGCTGAATTGCCAGCAGAGCCCGACCAGCCCGGATCTGATCAACTGCTTCGACCCGTCCGCCTTCGCGACGCCGGCGCAGTACACGTTCGGCAACGCGCCGCGCAACGTGCTGCGAGGGCCGAAGGCGATGATCACCGACCTGTCGCTGGTGAAGAACGTGCCGGTCAGCGGATCGATGCGGGTTCAGATCCGCGCCGAGATCTTCAACGCGTTCAACACGGTCAACTACGGCAACCCGAACGCCGTCTTCGGTTCGGCGACATTCGGCCGAATCAGCGCGACCAACTCGACCTACCCGAACATGCGCCAGATCCAGCTGGGAGCGAAGCTGATGTTCTGACGGCTTTCAACGGAGCAACGACATGAAGTCCACGAATCGACGCAGTTTCATCACGCGCGGCGTGACCGCAGCCGCAGCCGTGACGGCGGCGGCGCTGCCGGCGACAGCGGCAGCGCAGGGGGAGAAGGCGGTCAAGAAGGTTCACTACAGGAACGGCCGCAAGCCGGAGAAGCCGCCGCTGTTCAACGGGACGATTTCCTACGGTAACCTGGTCTTCATCGCCGGCGTCGGCTATCACTCCGAGGGCGACATCAAGGTGCACACCAAGGGCGTGCTCGATCAAATCCAGCAGCAGCTCGAGAGCGTTGGATCGTCGATGGAGAAGGTCCTGAAGTGCAACGTGTACTTGAACGACCTGAAGGACTACGCCGGCATGAACGAGATGTTTCAAGGCCGCTTCGGCGCAGAGCCGCCGGTGCGGACCACGATCGCGGCCGCCGGCGGGATTCCTGGCAACTCGCTGGTCGAGATAGATGTGATCGCAACGCTGTAGCCATCATGCAATTAAGAATTAGGAAGAATTAAGAATTCGTAGTTCACAACGAAGACACGAATTCTGAATTCTTAATTCTTAATTCTTAATTCTTAATTCTTAATTCTTAATTGCCGCTGTCGCTGTAAGCGGGGAGAACACCGATGCTGACTCACTGGACGCGCCGCGACCTGTTCCGCCGATCCGGATTGCTCGCGCTGCCGGCGATCTTCCGGGCGAGCGCCGCGGCGGCTGATGTGCCTGCGGCCGCTGCGCCCGGCGGCGCCGACGGACTTCGCCCCGGCGAGGACGTCTATCGCTCGATTGGCGTCCGCCCGCTGATCAACGCGCGCGGCACCTTCACGATCATCAGCGGCTCGCTGATGCTGCCGGAGGTGCGCGCGGCCATCGATGCGGCCGCGCAGCACCACGTGCACCTCGACGAACTGATGGCCGCGGTCGGCGCCCGCCTCGC
The DNA here is from genome assembly GCA_035259385.1 of Vicinamibacterales bacterium. Taxonomy (GTDB): domain Bacteria; phylum Acidobacteriota; class Vicinamibacteria; order Vicinamibacterales; family CAVVIG01; genus QHWK01. Next base: position 46,007 of record DATFWL010000316.1, read on the forward strand.
CGAGCTGACCCGAGCGGAGTTCGGCATGGTCTCGTCGGGCTGCGCGGCAGCGCTGACCCATGCGACGGCGGCCTGCGTCGCCGGCGGCAATCCCGATCTGCACGTCCGGATCCCCATCCTGACGGGGTTTCCGAAGGACGAGGTGATCATCCCGAAGCACTCGCGCAACGTCTACGACGCCGCTGTCCGCGCCGTCGGCGTCCGCATCGTCGAAGTCGGCACCGTCGAGGAGCTCGACGCGGCGTTCGGCCCGCGGACGGCGATGGTCTACGTCCTCGCCGGTCCCGAGGCCGACAAGAGCCCGCTCAACACGCGCGCAATCGCGCAGCTCGCCAGTCAGAAGCGGGTGCCGGTGCTCGTCGACGCGGCGGCAGAAGTCCTGACGGTTCCAAACGTGCACCTGGAACGCGGCGCAACCCTCGTCGCCTACAGCGGCGGCAAGTGCATCCGCGGCCCGCAGAGCGCGGGTCTGCTCCTCGGCCGCAAGGATCTGGTGCAGGCGGCGTGGATGCACAGCGCGCCGCATCACGGCTTCTCGCGCTCCATGAAGGTCGGGAAGGAAGAAGCCATCGGCATGCTGATGGCGGTCGAGATGTGGGTGAAGCGCGACCACAAGGCCGAGTGGAGCCGATGGATGTCGTGGCTCGATTCGATCGCCGCGCAGGTGTCGAAAGTCGAGGGCGTCACGACGTCGATCTCCGAGACCACCGAGCTCTCCAACCGCACGCCGTCGCTGACGATTCGCTGGGATCGGAAACGCGTCGGCATCAGTGGCGCCGATCTCGCGCGGCACCTGCTCGACACCGAACCGCGTATCGCCACGCCGGGCGGACGCGATCGCGGCGACGAAGCCAGCATCTCGATCACGCCGTACCAGATGGCCGCCGGCGAGGAGAAGATCGTCGCCGAGAAGATTCATACGGCGCTGTCGAAAGCGCCGCGACCGGCGGCGCCGGCGCAGATCGCGGCGCCAGCGGCCGACCTCAGCGGTCAGTGGGACGTGCGCATCGTCTACCTGGCGAGCGAATCGACGCACACGCTGCACCTCAGGCAGGCCGGCAACCGTCTCGAGGGCTCGCACCAGGGCGATTTCGTCTCCCGCGACCTCGCCGGCTCGATCGACGGCAACGCGGTGCAGATCGCGAGTTCGTATACGGAGCGGCACGGCGACGCGCTGAGCTTCCGGTTCACCGGCACGGTCGAGGGCGACGCGATGTCGGGCACGCTCGACATGGGCGAGTACCTCGCCGCGACCTGGAGCGCCCGTCGGCACGACTATCGACGAGGCTGATGTCATGCGGACACGCGCGCGACTCATCACACCGATGGCACTCGGCAGTGCCGCGGCGATCTCTCTCTTCGCTCTCGGATCACTGCATCTGTCCGCGCAGCAGAAGTACGATCTGCTGCTGAAGGGCGGTCACGTCATCGACGCGAGGAACAACCTCAGCGCGGTTCGTGACGTGGCCATCGCCGACGGCAAAGTCGCGGCGGTCGCCGCGACCATCAACGCGGCTGACGCGTTCAAGGTCGTCGACGCGTCGGGTCTTTACGTCACGCCGGGACTGGTCGACATTCACGTGCACGTGTATGCAGGAACCGGCGAGCGCGGCTCGTATGCAGGCGACAACAGCCTCTATCCCGACGGCTTCACGCTGCGATCGGGCGTGACCACCATCGTCGATGCGGGATCGTCGGGCTGGAAGAGCTTTGCCGACTTCAAGGATCGCATCATCGATCGGTCCAGGACGCGGGTCCTGGCGTTTCTCAACATCGTCGGCGCCGGCATGCGTGGCGATCGATTCGAGCAGAGCCTGGCCGACATGGAGGCGAAGCCGACGGCGGACATGGCGCTCCGGCACAAGGGTCTGATCGTCGGGATCAAGACGGCGCACTACGCCGGTCCCGAATGGGATCCGGTAGAGCGTGCCGTGGACGCGGGCACGCAGGCGGGCATTCCGGTGATGGTGGACTTCGGAGCGAATCGCCCCGAGCGACCGATGGCCGAGCTCGTCACGAAGAAGCTGCGTCCCGGCGACATCTATACCCATATGTACTCGGGGCTTCGCAACGAGCTCGATGACTCCGGCCACGTCAACCCGGGCATGCCGGCGGGAAGAGCGCGCGGTGTGATCTTCGACGTCGGCCACGGCGGCGGCAGCTTCGCGTGGCGGATCGCCGTGCCCGCCATCAGGGAAGGCTTTCGCCCTGATTCCATTTCCACCGATCTTCACATCGGCAGCATGAACTCGGGCATGAAGGACATGCTCAACGTGATGGACAAGTTTCTCGCCATGGGGATGTCGCTCGACGACGTGGTGCGATGGTCGACGTGGAATCCGGCGCGCGAGATCAAGCACGACGAGCTGGGCCACCTGTCGCCAGGCGCGGCGGCGGACATCGCGGTGCTCCGCCTCGAAACCGGCCGGTTCGGCTTCGTCGACATGTACGGCGCGCGGTTGAACGGCACGCAGAAGCTGACGTGCGAGCTGACGCTGCGGGACGGAAAGGTCGTCTACGATCTCGACGGGATCACGCGGCCCGAGTGGACGACGCTGCCGCCGGGTTACAGGCAGACGGGAGACGCCCGGTGGGACGCGATCACGCCCGCCCCGGTCAGGCAGCCGCGCCAGAATTAAGAATTTGGAATTAAGAATTAAGAATTCGTATGCACGCCCCAACAACTCGGGTTGTCGAAGTCATGGCACGAATTCCAAATTCTTAATGTTCTAATCCTTGATTGCTCGATGCACACCGAGTGCCTCCCCTCGATGCGGCTCCCGACATTGATTGCCGCGATTGCGTTCGTCCTCACGGGCGCATCCGCACCACCGGATCGATCGATTCCCTTCGCCGACATCGCACGGCCGCGGCCAGGCGAGTGGCCGACCTACCATGGCAGCCTGAGCGGCAATCGATTCAGCCCGCTCGATCAGATCAACCGCGCCACGATTCAACGCCTCGCGCCGAAGTGGATGTTCACGATCCAGGGCGCTCCGCGCCCGCTCCAGATGACGCCGATCGTCGTCGGTGGGGTCATGTACGTCACCTCGGTGAACGAAGCCTACGCGCTCGACGCGCAAAGCGGCCGTCAGATCTGGCATTACAGCCGACCGCGTTCGCAAGGACTGGCCGGTGACGCCGCCAGCGGCATCAATCGCGGCATCGCGGTGCTGGGCGAGCGCGTGTTCATGGTTACCGACAACGCGCACCTGATCGCGCTGCATCGTGACCAGGGCACGCTGCTGTGGGACGTCGAGATGGCGGACGCGCGGCAGAACTATGGCGCGACCGGCGCGCCCCTGGTCGTCGACGATCTCGTGATATCCGGCGTCTCGGGTGGCGACGAAGGCGTCCGCGGCTTCCTCGACGCCTACCGTGCCTCGACAGGCGAACGCGCGTGGCGCTTCTGGACGGTGCCGGCGCCAGGCGAGCCCGCGGCCGAGACCTGGATCGGGCGTGCGATCGAGCATGGATGCGCCGCGACGTGGCTGACGGGTACCTACGATCCGGAGTCGAAGCTGCTCTACTGGCCGACCGGCAATCCGTGCCCGGACTACAACGGCGACGAGCGCAAAGGCGACAACCTGTACAGCTCGTCGGTGCTCGCGCTCGACCCGCAGACCGGACGACTGCGCTGGCACTACCAGTTCACGCCGCACGATCTCCACGACTGGGACGCCAATCAGACGCCGATGCTCCTCGACGCGCGGTTTCGCGGAGCGGACCGCAGGCTCCTGGTCCAGGGCAATCGCAACGGCTTCCTCTACGTGCTCGACCGGCTGACCGGGAAAGTCCTGCTCGCGGAACCGTTCGTCGCCGGCGTCACGTGGGCGAGCGGAATCGACGCCGATGGGCGTCCGGTGCTGCGCGCCGGCAGCGAGCCGACACGGGATGGGCAGCGCGTCTGCCCCGCGGTGGCCGGCGCGACGAACTGGCCGTCTACCGCCTTCAGTCCCGTCACCGGGCTCTTCTATCTGTTCGCCGAAGAGTCGTGCGCGATCTATTCGAAGAACGACCAGCAGTGGGAAGCCGGCAAGTCGTTCTACGGCGGCGTCACGCGACGGGCGCCCGGCACCAGTGCGGCCGGACGGGTTCTCAAGGCACTCGACATCCAGACCGGGAAAACAGCGTGGGCGATTCCGGTCGGCGGCGGCATCCTCGGCAGCGGCCTGATGGCCACTGCCGCCGGGTTGATTTTCTATGGAGCCGACGAAGGGTTCATCGCGGTCGACGCTGCCGACGGGACGCGGCTGTGGCAGTTCAACACCAACCAGAACTGGAGAGCCGGTCCGATGACCTACTCGGTGAACGGCGATCAGTACGTCGCCGTGGCCGCCGGGTCGAACGTTCTTGCGTTCAGCCTGCGATAGCCGAAGCCGTCATTTCTGATCTTCGCGGTGATCTGAGCCGTCGCTGCCTCGATAGTTACTCGGAAGTTACGGTTCTGTAAGCCTCCGCCACCTTTCTCCCGAGATCCGTAGCGCTCTGCGACAAGCTCTGCCTTTGCTTTCGCACCAGTCGATTCGTTCACACATCTGTGAGGTCTCCACGCGTTTATCGGGGCTATACTCCTGCGCCGGCGCATCTTTTCAATACGCCGGACCCGCGTCGCTCACGCATGACTCGCGTCTTCATCGTTGTCGGCATCCGACTGTATCGCGAAGGCCTCGCCCAGCTGCTCGACGGACAGGACGGCTTCACTGTCGTCGGCACGGCGGCGACCGGCCGCGCCGCGGCCACACAGATCGAGCAACTGACGCCCGATGTCGCGCTCGTCGAGATGGGCCTGCCTGATCTCGACGCGATCGCCGAGGTGCTCGCTGCGCGATCGTCGCCGATCCCGATCGTCGCGATGGGAATCGCCGATTCCGATTCAGAGGTGCTGGCGTGCGCAGAGCGCGGCGCGACGAGCTACGTCACGCGCGAGGCGTCGGTCGAGGAACTGACCGGGACCATCCAGCGCGCCGCAAGGGGTGAAGTGATCTGTTCGCCGCGGACGGCCGGAACTCTGATCCGGCGTGTGGGCGCTCTCGCCGCGCAACTGAAGCCAGTCCAGGCCGGCACGCCTTTGACGCGCCGCGAGCGCGAGGTCGCCGCGCTGATGGGCGAAGACCTCTCGAACAAGGAGATCGCCGCGCGCCTGCGCATCGAGGTCGCCACGGTCAAAAACCACGTCCACAACGTCCTCGACAAGCTCCACGTGCATCGCCGCACCGACGCGGCCCGCCGCCTCGGTCAGCTCACGCGATCGGGAACCGGACCGCTGGATTCAGATCCGGCGTAGACCCGCAGCTGGGTCCAAATCGGATCCGATTGTCTATTCACTTCCGCGGCGCACGCCGCGAGGATCCGTCGCGGGTGCGGGGGCGTGCCCACCGGCGGAGTCTCGTGAGGCGATCGACGATTCTTCTTTGCGCCCTGCCTCGCATGATGCGGTCCATCGTCGAAACAGCCGTGGCCTCTCAGGCGGATCTGCAACTGGCGGATTGCCAGGGCAACGAAATTGACGACGCGGTCGTTCGCTGGAGCGCGGACGCGCTGATCGTCGAGGAACGGGCCGATCGCAGCGAGGCGTACTACTGGCCGTTGCTGCTGCGTCACCCGTCGTTGAAGGTGTTCATCCTGACGCAGGGCGGGAGAAACGTGACGCTCATCGGCTTCCGTCGCGTCCGGTTCACCGACGCGTCGCCGACCACGCTGATCGAGGCGATTCGTTCGGAGCTGCAGCGCGAGGCGCCGCCCGACCACACGCCGCACCCCGATGAGTGAGCGATGCGAACCACGATGGCGCGTCGCGATTGACGCGATTGCCACGTAAGGAGACGTGTCCATGGCGCAAGTGAGCTACCCCGGCGTCTACATTGTCGAAAAGCCCAGCGGGGTTCGCACCATCACGGGAGTCGCGACGTCGATTGCCGCGTTCGTCGGGTTCACGCGCAAGGGCGTGCCCGACAAGGCGGTGGCGATCACGAGCTTCGCCGACTTCGAGCGCGGCTACGGCGGTCTCGACCGCGACAGCCCGCTTTCCTACGCCGTCCGCCAGTTCTTCTTGAACGGCGGCACGCAGGCGTGGATCGTCCGCGTTGCCGTCGGCGCCACGACCGCGTCATTCACGCTGCAGGACGATGCGCCCGTGCCTGTCCTCGACGTCTCGGCAGCAAGCCCGGGGACGTGGGGCAACAACCTGCGCCTTTCCGTAGAACGCGATCCGGCCAGCGTGCGCAATCCCGACGCCGACTTCAACCTGGTCGTCTCGCAGCTGCAGCCTGACGGCAGCACGATCGTCGCGCTCGAGAAGCACCGTAACCTGACGCTCGATTCGAAGTCCCCGCAGTTCGTCGAGTCGGTGGTGAACAACGCGTCGGCGGCGATCCGGGTGAAGGTTCATCCCGCGCTCACGTTTCCCCAGACCGGCTTCGCGGTCAGCGGCACGCTGGCCTTCCCGCTCTCGGCGACCGACACGACAATCGGCGGCACGCTCAATGGCGACACCCCCTTCCTGCTGACGGTGCAGGGATCGCCGTGGGCCAACATCGCGAACTTCGTCACATCGGTCAACAACGCGATCGCGACGCTTGGACTCGGCGCAAAGCTTGGGGCCTCCGAGACTGGGGCGGACGGCCAGCCCGGTACGGACCACCTGCGTCTCGCGTCATTGACGGCTGGCGAGTCGTCCAGCGTCGTCATCGCGACAGGATCGTTCGGCGGCCTGGCGGCGATGATTCACATGGGCTTTGCCAATGGCGGGCGGGAGTTCACTGGCGCCGCCGATCATCGGCCGGCAGCCGTGACCAACACGCTCCCGTTTCCCATGGGCGCGGACGGAACACGCGGCAGTGCGGTCAACCTGCTCGGCAGTGAGTCGGCGAAGACCGGCATCTACGCGCTGCTGGACGTCGACCTGTTCAACATCCTCTGCATCCCCGAGACGTTCGACATGCTGTCCTTCAACGATGCCGCCAGCATCGTCCAGCCGGCGGTCGCGTTGTGCGAGGCGCGGCGCGCGTTCTACGTCGTCGACGCGCCCGTCAATAGCACGCTCACCAGCATCCAGTCGTTCATGAACATCTCGAAGTCGCGCAATGCGGCGACCTACTTCCCGCCGGTGCGCATCGTCGATCCGCTCGACGGCATGCGGCCGCGTTCGATGGCGCCGTCGGGGACACTCGCCGGAGTCTACGCGCGCACCGACGCCACGCGCGGCGTGTGGAAAGCGCCGGCCGGCACTGACGCGACGCTCAACGGCGTGCTCGACGTCGCCATTCCCGTCAACGATCTCGAGAACGGCCAGGTCAATCCGCTGGGCGTGAACGTGCTGCGCAGCTTCCCTGCGTACGGCCGCGTCGCGTGGGGCGCGCGGACGATGAAGGGCGCTGACGCACAGGCCGACGAATACAAGTACATCCCGATCCGGCGGCTCGCGCTCTTCCTCGAAGAGAGCCTGTATCGCGGCACGCAGTGGGTGGTGTTCGAGCCCAACGACGAGCCGTTGTGGGCGCAGATCCGGCTGAACATCGGCGCGTTCATGAACGGCCTGTTCCGACAGGGCGCGTTCCAGGGCACGACGCCCGCCGAGGCGTACTTCGTCAAGTGCGACAAGGAGACGACGACGCAGGCCGATCGCAACCTGGGCATCGTCAACATCATCGTCGGCTTCGCGCCGTTGAAGCCGGCGGAGTTCGTGATCCTCACCATCCAGCAGATTGCTGGCGATTTGCAGTAAGGGAGCTGGAACATGGCCCAGTTCGCCGTCAACACCCATCGGTTCGACCCGTACAAGAACTTCAAGTTCAGGATCAAGTGGGACGGCCGCTACGTCGCCGGCGTCAGCAAGGTCGGCGCGCTGAAGCGCAGCACCGAAGTCGTCGAACATCGTGAGGGCGGCGATCCATCGACGTCACGCAAGTCGCCCGGCCGCACCAAGTACGACGCGATCACGCTCGAGCGCGGGGTCACGCACGACCTCGAGTTCGAAGCCTGGGCCAACAAGGTGTGGCACGTGCACACCGGCCTCGGCGCCGAAGTCAGCCTGAAGGACTTCCGCAAGGATGTGATCCTCGAGGTCTACAACGAGGCGGGCCAGCTCGCGCTGGCCTACAAGATCTTCCGGTGCTGGGTCTCGGAGTTCCAGGCGCTCCCCGACCTCGACGCCAACGCGAACGCCATCGCGATCCAGCACATCAAGCTGGAGAACGAAGGCTGGGAGCGAGACGCGGACGTAACCGAGCCGACCGAGCCCGTGCTGGCGGGTTGACACAATGCGTCCGTTCGGGCACGCGGCGGATCTCGATCTCGACTTCGAACAGCCCGATCGACCCGCTCTCGTCACCATGCTGCTCGCCTCCTGCGGCGAATCCGGCGACGCGGCGTTCTGGTGGTCGCGGCCGGTCGGCGCGCGCACCGCGACGCTGCTCCGGCTGGTTGCGCTCACGGAGCGGCGAACCGGCGTCTCGCTGACCGGACGCTGCGCCGCAGCCGGATGCGACGCGCCGTTCGAATTCACTTTGCCCCTGCTCGCTCTGGCGGCACGCGAGGTGGACGTCGAGCCGGTACCGGTTCGCGTCGACGCCGATCGCACGTTGTCGCTGCGGCGCCCCACCGGCGACGACCTCCGTCGCTGGCGCGATGCACAGCCGGCATCGCGCGCCGAGGCGGTCGGCGTGATGCTCGATTCCCTCGTGATCGCGGGAGACATTCGGCCCGAGGACGAAGCCGTCGTGTCGGCCTCGATTTCCGAAATCGATCCGCTCGTCAACTTCGCGGTGTCGTGTCCGTGCCCCGCGTGCGGCGCGTCCAACGACGTCGCGATCGACCTCGAGGCGCTGGCGCTCGACCGCCTGGCTGGCCGTCAGCGCGCGCTGGTGCGCGACGTCCATCGCTTCGCGTCGGCATACGGGTGGACCGAAGCCGACGTGCTGGCGATTCCGGCTTCACGCCGGGCCGAGTATCTGCGGCTCATCGAGGAAGACCGGTGAGCGGGTACTTCGACGCGTTGATGCGGGCGAGCGGCATGGCCATCGGCGGTCCCGCGCCGACGGCCATGCTGCGTCAGTCAGACGCCTTCGAAGCGGTCGCCGATACCGGAGCGAGCGGGATGGAGACGACAGTGGACGTGCCGGCGATGCCACCGGCTTCGCGCCGCCCCGCCGAGCCCGTTCTTGCCGCGGCGAAACCGTTCGTCGTGAACGATCCAATCGTCCACCGCGCGAACGCGATCGCGACGAGGGACGACGCGCGCGTCGCGCCTGCGCCGCGCGAAGCTGCCGTCGAATCACCGGTGCATCGCACCGCACGGCTCGATGCGCCGTCCACTCAGGATCTCGGCGCCAGGCTGGTGCGCGCTGCGGTGCGCTGGATCGCGGCGGACACGTCGAGCGTTGGCCAGGGCTCCGCAAACGAGCCGGCGCCTGCGCCGCGCGACGAGGCCAGGTACGCACTCCCCCCGCAAAAGCACGACGGTGATCGCATTCCACCGCGGATCGTGACGCTGGCTGAGCGCGCCGCCGACACCGCAGAGAGCGCGCCCGCGGCGCCCGTCCGTACTCCCGTCGAGGTCGCACGCGCCGTCGAGCCGCGCCAGGTTCACGCCGCGCCGCTGGCTGACGACGAGACCGTCGAAATCTCGATCGGCGCGATCCACGTACGCGTCGACGCGCCGACGGCGCAGACGGTCGCCCGACCGGCAGCCACCTCTCCCGTCAACACGCAGCGAGCCGGTGCCGTCCCTCCACGAAGCGCGTTGTCGCGCCGCGCGCTGCGCAGGGTCTGAACGATGTCGCTTGCAGACTCCGGCATGGCGATCGGCGCGGTGACACGGCTGCTGCAGGACCATCTGATCCGCCGCGGCTTCCAGGTCTCGATCGGGAAGCCGGAGGACGCGGCAGATACTGACACGGCGAGCGCCAAGCTGAACCTGTTTCTCTACGAGACCGCGTTCGATCCGCAGCTCCGCAACGTGTCGCTGCGCGACGGCGAACCGCCGCCGCTGTGGCTGGTGCTGAGGTTTCTCCTGACCGCGTTCGATGCCGCGGAGAGCAGCGACACCGCCGCGGCGCACGACCTGCTGGGCCGCGGCATGTCGGCGATCCACGAGTTGAACTTCCTGCGCCTCGATCCGCTGGTCGCGGCGAACGTGCGGCTGGCCCTCGAGAACAATCCCGAACCGCTGAAGCTGACCTTCGACGAGTCGAACATCGACCTGCTGTCGAAGGTCATGCAGGGCAACGACGAGCGATACCGGCTGTCCGTTGCGTTCCAGGTCCGGCCAATCATGATCGTGCCGGCCATACTGCCGCGCAGCGCGCTGCTCGTCGGCGTCGACTACACGACGACGCCGGAGACGATCATCGGACGCGACGGCGTCCAGATCGACGTGATTCCGTCGCTGGCCGCGCATCTCGATCGCGTCGAGCCGGCCCGCTTCGAGGTCGGGGGCACGCTCACGGTGTACGGCGACGACATCGCCGGCACCGACATGGAAGTCGTCCTCGGTGACGTGACACTGGTGGTCGTCGAGCGGCACGTCGATCGGCTCGTGGTGACGGCCGAAGGAAGTCCGGGCACGCCGATCGCATCGGGCACCACGCTGTCGGCTGGCGAGATGCCGCTGGTCGTGCGGCGCCGGCTGTCGCCGATGCGGACGCGATCGAGCAACCTGCTGGCCGCGCAGCTCCTCCCGACCGTGACCGGCGCCTCGATGGTCGCGGGCGACCTGCAGCTGCAGGGCCTCCTGCTCGGCACCGACGCCGACGACGTGGTCGTCATTTTCTACCGCGCGTCCGACGGCACGACGGTGCGCCTGTTCGACACCGTGACGACCGTGCCGGACCAGCAGACGCTCACGGTTCCCGGCGCCGGAGGCGCCGTTCCCGCCGGCACCTACCGCGTGATTCTGCGGGTGAACAACCAGCAGGCCAAGGCCAGTCCGGGCGTGACAGTGCCATGACGAGCCACGCGCACATACAGGCCGCGCCTGCCGAACCGGTGGCCTTCGTGCCCGGCGTTCGCGGTCACGACGCGCTCGCGCAGTACTGGCTGGCGCAGGTCACGCTCCGTCTGCGGCGTGAGGTCTGCTGGTTGTGGCGCGAGCGCGACCTGCGCGGCGCCGCGGCGTCCGGGTCGGCCGCGGTCCCGCCGCCCGTCGATCGTGCAGTCGCCGCACTCGACCTCGTCCGCTACGAGCACGACAAGCGCGCGTTCTTCGCCGACGACGTGACGGCGCGGTACTTGAGTGAGCGCATCGAGAACCCGCCGCCGGCAGCGCCCGCAGGCCGCGATCGGCGCGGATCGTTCAGCTGGGTGGTCACGCGACTGGAGTTGCGTCCCGTCGAGTGCTTCACGCTGGCGGTCGCGCTGCTGCCGATCGTCGACAGCGCCGCCGGGCAGGTGATCGCCTGCTGTCTGAACGACGCGTCGCGCACGTCGCCGACGCTCGCGCTGGCGCAGCGGCTGTGGGACGACCCCGATGAGCTGGTGCACTCCTTCGATCCGGCCCACGCACTGCTCCGTCACGGGCTGATCGGCATCGGAAGCGACGCCTCGTCGCACGATTGGCAGTCGTCGCTCGCGGTTCCCTCGCTCGTCGCGTCCGAACTGCTGTTCGGCCGCGAGCAGCTGCCAGCGGCGTTCGCGCCGATCGAGACGATCGCGCTGCCCGCGGATTTCGACCGCGCGGCGATCGCGAGGGTGGCCGCGGCCGTCGCGGGCGACGCCGCCAGCATGCGGATCGTTCCGGTCGTCGGCGGCGTGGGCGCGCCCCTCGCCGAAGTGGCGGCCGCGTGTGCGCAACGCGCCGGCGTTCGTACGGTGCGGCCGAGCGCCGGCTTGCCGCGCGAGCATCTCGGCGCGGCGTTCGCCGCGGCGTGGCTGCGCGGGGATGCCGTCTACGTGCCGGGATCAGCGCTGGCGACGCCGGGCGCGCACGAAGGCCTCCTCGAGATGCCGCCGCTGCCGGGTCTGCCGCTCACCGTGTTCGTCGGCGTGACCGATCGCGGCGCGCTGCGCGGCCTGGACGCGACGCTGCCGGCGATCGTCGTGCCGACGCTGACCTATGCCGAGCGGCTCGCCTGCTGGCGAGAGGCGGTCCCCACCGCCGGCGCCGCGCTGCCCGAGCTCGCGCGCCGCTTCCGATACGAACAGTCGGCGATTGCCCGCGTCGGCAGCGAGCTCGCCACGCTCGGGCGCGCACCGAGCACGAGCGAGATGCTCGCCGCCGCGCGCGCGGATCTGGATCTCGGCACGCTGGCGCAACCGGTCGCGCCGCGATTCGGCCGCGGCGACCTGATGCTGCCGCCGCTGCAGTCCTCGCAAATCGACGAGATCGTCGAGGCGATGCGCAACCTCACGCGCGTGCATTACGAGTGGGGCACGGCGCGCGCCTGGAACGAAGGCGGCCTGGCCGCTCTCTTCGCGGGGCCGCCGGGGACCGGCAAGACCATGGCGGCCGAAGTGATCGCCGCGGAGCTGTCGCTCCCCCTCTACCGCATCGACCTGTCGCAGGTGGTCAACAAGTACATCGGCGAGACCGAAAAGAACCTGCGCCGGTTGTTCGACGCCGCCGACGCGTCCGACGTGGTTCTGTTCTTCGACGAGGCCGACGCCCTCTTCGGCAAGCGCACCGAAGTCAAGGACGCGCACGACCGCTACGCCAACCTCGAGATCAGCTACCTGCTCGAACGGATGGAGCGGTTCAAGGGGCTGGCGATCCTGGCGACGAACCGGAAGAAGGACCTCGACGAGGCGTTCCTCCGGCGGCTGCGGTTCGTCGTCGAGTTTCCACTCCCCGACGTTGCCGATCGCCTGCGCATCTGGCGCAGCGTGATTCCCGAAGGTGTGGACGCGAGCCAGCTCGATTTCGACTTTCTCGCCCGGCGCTTCGCGCTGTCGGGCGGCCACATCCGCGGCATCGTGTTCTACGCCTGCCTGCAGAGTGCGGCCGACGGAGCACCGCACCGGCTGACCATGCCGGCAATCGTGCGCGCCGTGCAGCGCGAATACGACAAGCTCGATCGCGCCAGCAGCCTCGATCAGTTCGGACCGTACGCCGCCCTGGTCAGCGCGCAGAGGGCCGCGCGATGAGCACCACGCCCTCGCCGCGTCGCCGTCTCCGCATCGGCCGGCTCGACCTGGACATGCGCGGGGTGGATGCGGACCGGGCCGAGGCGGCGGCGCGGGCGCTCGGCCGTGCACTCGCCGCCGCGATCACGCCGCGCCAGGCGCTCGGCGTCGCACGCGAACGGATCGACGCCGGCCGCGTCGAGCTCGCGGCCGCGGCCGGATCGCGCGACCTCGCGGCGGCCGTTGCCCGGCGCATCGCCGATGTACTCGAAGGGAAGAAGCGATGACGTTGCTGCGCGGCGCGCTGATCGAATACGGGACGTCGCTGATCGGCCCGATCCCGAACATCGTCATCTTCCAGTTCAATCCGGAGTCGCTGTCGCGCACACTTCAGATCCCGCCGCGGCCGACCGGCGCGACGCAGCGTGAGGCGACGCAGGCCGGTGAGAAGACCTTCGAGAAGATCACGTTCAAGGCGCACTTCAGCGCCGCGAACATGCTCGACGAGGACAAAGTGCTGGCGAAGCTGTTCGGCATCGGCCCGCAGCTCGCAGCGCTGGAAAAGATGGTTCTTCCCAGCTCGAAAATCGCCGGCCTGATCGGCGCCGCTATCGACGCAATCGGCGACGCGCTCGGCGGCGGCGGCGGCGACGATGCACCGGCCCAACCGATTCCGCGCGAGAAGTACCCGCGGATCCTGTTCATCTGGGGGCTGACGCGCGTCCTGCCCGTCACCATCGACTCGATGAGCATCTCCGAGCTGGAGTACGACTCGATCCTGAATCCGCTGCGCGCAGAGGTCGACATCACGCTGAGCGTCATCGCCGTCGACGACTGCTCGGACGACGTGCTGGCCAAGGGCGCGCTCGAGTACTCGACGATCGCCAAAGAGGCGATGGCGATTGCCAATCTCGCCAACACCGCCGAGCAGATCGTCGATCTGATTCCCTTGTAGGTGCCGCGATGTTCCTGCCGAACTCCCGCTACACAAACGTCGCGACCGTCGAGACCGTGACGTCGACCGGTGAAAGCGTCACGGCGCTCAAGCTGCGTCGCCTGACGCCGGCGACCGGCGATCGGCAGATGGTTCAGGCGGGTGACCGGCTCGACCTGCTCGCGCACACGGTCACCGGCGATGCCACGCAGTTCTGGCACGTCGCCGACGCGAACACGGCGCTCGATGGCCCGACGCTGACCGAGACGCCGGGCGACACGCTCGCGGTGCCGAGGAGCTGACGTGCCCGAACAGCGCTTCCGCGTCTGGTTCGGCGACCGCGCCGCGAGCGAGGACGAGCTCGGACGCATCGAAGACATCGAAGTCACGCAGGAGATGGACGCGTTCTGGGAAGCGCACCTGCGCATGGCATTGTGTCTCGACGCCAACGGCAGCTGGCTGCACTGGCCAGGCGACTCGTCTGCGCCGTTTTCACGTGTCCGCGTCGAGATGGACATCGGCAACGGACGCTTCGCGCCGCTGATCGACGGCCCGCTGGTCAGCATCGATGCCGGGCTCGACTCGCAGCCAGGGCGCAGCACCGCGACCATGGTCGTGCGCGACGACAGCGCGTTCCTCAACAGAGACGAGGACACCGAGCCGCCGTTCGAGCACCGCAGCGCCAGCCAGATCGCCCAGGAGCTGTTCGGCCGTTTCGAGCAGATCCGCGACACGCGGATCGAGGACACGCAGGCAACCCCGGAGACGACTCAGCGTCGCGGCACGGTGCTGCAGTTCCTGCGCGAGCTCGCCACGGCGAACGATCGGCACGCCTACGTCCTCCCCGGCGCGACCCCCGGCGCGAGCGTCGGCTGCTTCCTTCCCGATCCCGAAGGCCCGGACGCGCTGCCGCCGCTCGTGCTGATCGGAGACGGCCGGAACCTCTCGCAGGCCAGCGTGACCCAGGATCCGAATGGCGGCGAGCGCACCCGCGCCCAGGTGCTGCGCGTCGACGACCAGGGTGTCACGACGTTCGAGACCAGCGCCGCGGACCTCGGCCTGATGCGCAATCTCCCCGCCCTGCCGGCCGATCTCACGCCGCGGCGGCTGATGAACCCGTCGGACAACAACCGAGAGGACCCGACTGCGGCCGCGACCGCGCAGGCGCGGCGCAACGGATATGTCTACACGCTCGCGAGCCATGTGATTCCGAGCTGCTACGCCGGCGTGCTCCTGCCGTACCAGAAAGTACGCGTCGACGCGGGCGCCACGCCGTACAGCGGCGACTACCTGATCACGAAGGTGGTCCACCGCATCACGCCGTCGCTTTACACCCAGGAGCTGGAGGCCAAGACGAACTCGGTGACACAGGTCGCGGGCGCGCCGGTCGCCGAGGCCTCGGGCGGCGGGCCGCAGCCATCCGTGTCCTCAGGCGGAGGAATCTTCTGATGGACACCGCGGTTGAGCAGCACGTCGAGCAGCTGGTCGGGCGCGTTGCATCACGGTACTTCGGGAAGTACCGCGGCACCGTCATCGACGTCACCGATCCGAACAATCAGTGCCGCATCCGCGCGACGGTGCCGGCGGTGCTCGGCGAGCAGCCATCCGGCTGGGCGATGCCCGCTGCGCCATTCGCCGGCGACGGCCACGGCTTCGTGATGCTGCCCAAGGTGGGTGACGGCGTGTGGATCGAGTTCGAGGCCGGCCAGCTCGACAACCCGATCTGGTCCGGCGGCTGGTGGGCCAGTGGTCAACGGCCGAATCCGCAGGGTCCGGCCGTGCGCGTCATCGTCTCCGAGAAGGGCCACGCGCTGATCCTCGACGACGATGCCAACGAGGTGAAGCTCGTGCACGGCGGCGGACCCACGATCAAGCTGACCGCGAGCGAGATCGTGCTGACCTGCGGCGCCTGCGAAATCAAGATCAGCAACGACAGCATCTCGCTGAACAACGGGCTGATCAAAGTCGGGCTTGCCGGCGTGAGCCTCGTCAACGGCGCGATGACATTCGGGGTGCCGCCATGATCCCGATCCTGACCACCACCAGCGTCGTGATGTGTCCGCACGGAGGGATGGCGCAGCTGTTCACGAGCAACACCGAAATGGTCATCGAAGGGGCGCCGGCGCTGCTGCAGTCCGACATCCATCCGATCGTCGGGTGTCCGTTCGCGCCGGCGGCGCCGTCGCCATGCGTGCTGATCCAGTGGATCACCGCCGCGACGCAGACGTCGGTGCACGGCGTGCCGGTTCTGCTCCAGAACAGCATCGGTCTGTGCCTGAACCCGACGCAGGCACCGCAGGGGACTGCACTCGTCGCCTACGTGCAGCAGCAGGGAAAGGGAATCTGAGGGTTTGAGGATGGCGCTCTCGAACGGCAGGCATCTCGCGTTTCCGTTTCGCATCGGCAGGGATGGCCGCGCCGCCGCGCCGGCCGACGACGCGGCGCATGTCCGCGACGAACTGCTGCAGTTGCTGCTGACCAGCCCGGCGGAGCGGCTGTTCCTGCCCGAATTCGGCGGCGGGGTTCGCAAGCTCGTGTTCGAACCGGCGTCCGAGACGCTGCGCGGCGTCGTCAAGGCGCGCATCACCAATGGGCTGTCGCGCTGGCTCGGTCACCGCTTGACGGTCGAGCTCATCGACGTCGTGTGGGACGACGCGGCGGCAACGCTCGAAGTCACCGTGAAGTATCGGCCGGCGGGCAGTCCCGACTCGCGGGTCGTGAAGTTTCAGCGCAGCTCGCAGTAGCGGAACCAGCGATGACCGCCATCAAGTTTCCGGATCTCGTCGACGATCGCGCCGATGTGCTGCGCGACCGAGGCCTCGACGGGCTGAAGCTCGCGCTGGTGTCGCTGCCTCCCGGCGCCAATCCGGACCACGCCGACCTCGAGCTCCATTTCTTCAACGGGCTTCACGTCGCCGCGATCCTCGCCGACATCGGCGCCGATCCGGTACGTGCCCGTCAGGTCTTTCGCATCCGCGGCGGATCGCGCATCGTCGCCGGCATTTCGACCGGCCAGGTGCGGGTGACCGCGGTGTCTGGCGTCGATGCGACGCGCCTGTCGCTGCGCGTCGAGCCGGTCGGCGATTATTCGACCTACACGCTGGAGCTCGTCTGGAACGCCAGCCTGATCGATCCGTTCTTCAGCGCGATCGGTTTCAAGTTCCGTCCCGGCTGCTTCACCAACGACTGCGCGCCGCCGCTGCCCGGCCGGCCGCCGCTGCCGAATCCGCCGATCGATTACCTCGCCAAGGACTACGACTCGTTCCGCCACACGTTGATGGTCGCGATGGCCGACCGCGTTCCCGGTTGGGCCAGCACCAGCGAGGCGGACCACGACCAGGTGCTGATCGATCTGTTCGCGGCCGCCGCCGACGAAATGAGCGACTACCAGGACCGGGTGATGGCCGAGGCCTATCTGGCGACGACGAGAAAGCGCGTCTCGCTGGCGCGGCATGCCCGGCTCGTCGACTACCACCTGCACGAGGGCAATCAGGCCAGCACGTGGCTGGCGGTCGACGTGGTTGGCGGACAGGCCCCGTTCACCCTCGACGATCAGGAGCTCGTCGTGTGGACGGGTGCGAATCCGCCTCACGACGGCGCCCTGTTCTTTGCAAGCCGCCAGCGCCGCCTGCCGCCCGCGCAGCGTCAGCGGCTCGACCCGCTGCTCAACCGCCTGCGCATGCACACCTGGCGCAACGCTCAGCCGGCATTGGCCGCGGGCAGCACCAGCGCCGACATCGCGCCGCCGTCCGGGCTCGCATCGCAGGCCGAAGCGGATGCGCTGCGCGATCTGGTGCGGAACGGCCTGTGGCGCGAGATGCTCGTCGCCGAAGTGCTCAATCCGCTCACGGGAGCCGGAGCGGGCCATCATCGCGCGAAGCGACAGGTGCTGCGGCTGCTCGCCGGTAACGACCCCGATCGCGGCGCAGCCGACACGATCTTCGATCCGGTGACGAGCACCTGGATGGTGCGCGTGCATTGGCGGGACGAGGACGCGCTGCGCTTCGACTACAGCTTCACGACATTCTGCCCGGGTCCGCCGCCGACCACGGTCGAGGACGTGTCGATCTTCTACGGCAACCTGGTGGCTGTTCACGAGGGCCGGCCGTTCGAGGCGCACTTCCACGAACCAGGCGGCGTGCTGCCGACCGAGACCGACACCGTCAAGCATCGCTACTTCGAGCGCATGAACCGCTTCGGCAACGGGCGCGACTGGGTTCTCGCATCGCTGCCGGACGACGGACCGCTGGCGTACCTGCCACCGCGAAACGGCGCGGCGCCGACCGGCGAAGAGCCGGCCCGCTCGACGCTGTGGCTGCAGGTCGAGCCGCCAGGTGGCGCGCGGGAGACCTGGGACGAGGTCGAGAGCCTCGTCCACAGCGACGACTCGGCGGAGAACGGCGACCACTACATGGTCGAGACCGACGAGCGTCAGCGGACGGCCCTGCGCTTCGGCAACGGGACCAACGGCCGCCTCCTGCCGGACGGCGCGACGGTCCATGCCGCATACCAGATCGGCGGAGGCCACCAGGGCAACATCGGCGCGGATCAGCTGGTCAACATCCAGCCGCTGACCGGCGCCCTCAACGGCGCGGTGATCGCTGCGACCAACCCGTTCGACGTCACAGACGGCCGCGATCCCGAGCCGGCGGAGCGCATCCGGCGCAACGCGCCCGAGGCGTTCCGCGCGCGCCAGCTGCGAGCAGTGACACTCGCGGACTACGTGAAGCGCGCTGAAGAGGTCGCCGGCGTGTCGCGTGCGGTGGCGCGCTACGCATGGACCGGCAGCTGGCGAACGGTTCGCCTCGCGATCGATCCGACGGGCTTCACCGCGCTCGGCGACGCGCACTCGGCTGCGCTGTGGGATGAGCTGCGCCCGCGCATCGCCGACCATCTCGAGGCGGTGAGGCTGATCGGCGAGGACATCGAGCTGCGGCCGCCCCGGTACGTGCCGCTCGAGATCCACGTCGTGGTCTGCGCTGGCGAATCCTACTGGCGCGAGGACGTGCGGTTCGTCCTCGAGCAGGAATTCTCCGACGGATGGACCTCGGACGGCCGTCGCGGATTCTTTCACCCCGACGAATGGACGTTCGGCCAGTCGCTGCATCGGAGCGCGATCGAGGGACGCATCCACCGCGTCGCCGGCGTGAAGCACGTCGTGCGGATCGCGATGAAGCGGTTCTCGGCGCCGCTGCCCGGCGTGCCGGGCGCGGAGGTGCTCGAGATCGGCTTCGACGAGGTCGTGTTGGTGGCCAACGACCCGAGCCATCTCGAGCGCGGGTTGATCCGTTTCGCGGTGCAGGGAGGGCGGCGGTAGCCACGTCATGGCGTGCAACTCGCTCATCACCGATCCGTTCGTGTTCCCGCGGCGGGCCGAGAACCGTCCCGGCCTGCCGCGCATCGCCTATCGAATCGGCCGCTACGCCGACTTCGTCGAGGCCATGACGAGGATCATCGACGCTGCGCCGGAGCTCGCCGCATGGACGCACCGCGACGCCGACGATCCCGGCATCGCGCTGCTGCAGGGCGCCGCCATCCTCGGCGACATCCTCAGCTTCTACCAGGAGCACTACGCGAACGAGGCCTATCTGCGCACGGCGGCGTGGCGCGAGAGCGTCGCGGAGCTCGTGCGCCTGACCGGCTATCGTCTGACCCCTGGCATCGGCGGCCGCGCGACGTTTGCGTTCGAAGCGCGAGGCGCGAAGCCGGTGACGATCCGCAAGGGCTTTCCGGTGAAGGCGGACCTCGCAGATCTGCCGGTGCCCGCCGACTTCCAGACGGACGCGGAGCTGATCGCGTGGCCGCACCTCGGGCGCTTCAACCTCTATCGTCCCCGCGCCTACGCGCACAGAATCGGGGCCGGCGCCTCGTCATTCGAAGTCGCCAGCGTGGACGGGGCGAGCGACGCAGACAGCCTCGCCGCATTCGAGCTCAAGGCCGGCGATCGGTTGCTGCTGCAGCCGGACGAGCCCGCCTGGACGACCAGCGGCTCGACGTTGACGCCGCAGATGCGGCCGCAGATCGTCAAGGTGACCAAGGTCACGCGGCTGCTCGGCCGGGTCATCGTCGACATCGACGCGCCGATCCTGCACGCCTGGGTTCAGCCGGTCGCCGCGTACCGCATCAACCGTACGTTCCGCCACTTCGGTCACAACGCGCCGGTCAAGGTCGTCACCAACCGGACCAACAACAGCGGCACGATTACCGGCGCCCGACAGTCGGAGACGCAGTTCGAGCGGCACATCGTCGTCAATCACCGCTGCACGGCGACGAGCTCGTCACTCGGGCTGCCGGGTGAGCTGATCCCGCTCGATTCGGAAGTCCAGGATCTCCACGCGGGCATCCTGGTGGTGGTGCAGACGGTGGCGCACCAGAGCGCCGGCGGATCGCGCGCGGCCGTCAGCGTCGTTCGATCTGTCGCCGCGATCGAAGCGCGAACGATCGGCTTCGGCAATCTCAACGGCGCGAGCACGCTGCTGACGCTGGACCATCCAATCCTCAGGCACTCGATGGCGGACTCTCCGCTGAGCGACGTGCGTCGCTTCCGCATTCACGAAGTCACGTCGCCGCCGCTCAGGCTCAAGCCGGTGTCCTCGCCTTCGAGCGGAGCCTTCGCATCCGGGTCGAGCGCGCTGCGTTTCTGGGGCACGGCAGCCCAGGCGCAAGTGCTGGCGCGGCGGCGGCTGTACCTGTCGCACGCCGACGGTCGAAGCGCCGAACTGGTCTGCACGAACCACAAGGCGCACTTCGTGTCGTCGACTCCGGACATCCCGAAGATGTGGTCGCTGACTTTCGATCGGCCGCCGACGCCGTTCGTTCGAGGCGATTTCGACGAAGCGGCGCCGAGCGTGACGGTGTCCGGGAACCTGGTGGACGCGTCGCAGGGAAAGAGCGAGCGTGACGCGGTCCTCGGCAACGGCGACAGCCGGCAGGCGTGGCAGACCTTCCCGTTGCCCAAGTCGCCGCTGACGTATTTCCTGTCGTCCGGCGGCATTCCGCCGCAGACGCCGGAGTTGGAGATCTGGGTCAACGACCGCAAGTGGACGCGCGTCGACGCGTTCTACGGTCACGGTCCCACGCAACAGATCTACATCGTCCGTGAAGACGCTGACGACCGAAGCTTCGTGCAGTTCGGCGACGGCGAGACGGGCGCGCGCCTCCCCTCCGGCCTGAAGAACGTCGTCGCCATGTACCGCACCGGCGTGGGCGCACATGGGCCGATCAAGCCCGACGCCACGCCGAGCACCAGCGAGCGGCCGCCCGGGTTCGACAAGGTCACGCTCGCCGGCGTCGTGTCGGGGGGAGCCGACCCCGAAGACGGCGCGAAGGCACGCGAGGCAGCGCCTGGAAAGGTGCAGAGCCTCGGCCGGCTGGTGAGCATTCGTGATTACGAGACCGAGACGATCGGCATCCCCGGCGTCGTGACCGCCGCCGCCGCTTGGGACCTCCACGCGGGGGTCCCGGCGGTCGTCCTTCGCGTGCTGCTCGAAGCGGGACGCGAGGCGGAGTTCAGCGACGTGCGGGCGACGATCGCGCACGCGCAGCGCTGCCACGGGCCGGACCGTTTCGCGCTGGTGGTCGAGCAGGCGCTGCTGCGATACGTCTTCGTCGGCGTCAGCTACGCGCACGATCCCAGCTACCGCCGCAAGGACATCGAGGCTGCGCTGCGAGCGGCGCTTGGCCTGGTCGGCGATTCGGAGCACGAGCGCACCGGGCTCTTCGGACTGCGCGCGCGTCGGCTGGGCGAACGCGAGTACGCGAGCAGCATCGAAGGGCGCCTGCAGAACGTGCCTGGCATGCTGTGGTGCAAGGCGACGGCGCTCGGGCGGTTTGCGGGCGGCGTGACCGATCCGGCCACGCTGGTCCTCCCGGCGTCGCCGCGGCCGCTGGTCGCCGTCCTCCCGTGCGGTGCGCGTGAGTTGCTTCAGCTCGCGCCACGACATCTCACGCTCACCGCCGTCGCCGAGCCTTCGGCAGGTGAATGCGCATGAGCGCGCCCAGCGTCAGCCTGTTCGAACGGCTCCCGGAGATCTACCGGACGCGGGATGCGGAGCAGACGCCGCAGAATCAGCTGCGCGCCTATCTTGCCGCCGTCGAGGCTGCGTTCGGCGCCCTGCACGACGACATCGGACAGTTGTACGAAGACCTGTTCATCGACACGTGCGACGACTGGGTCATTCCGTACCTCGCCGACCTGCTCGGCACGACGCACCTGAAAGGCGATCCGCGCACGCTGCGCGCCGACGTCGCGGACACGATTGCGCTCCGCCGCCGCAAGGGCACGCTCGGCGCGATCGAGCGGCTCGCGGTCAATCTCACCGGTTGGGCGTGCCGGACCGTCGAACTGCGCGAGAACCTGGGTTGGTCGCAGCATCTGAATCACCAGCGGCCTGATGCCGGCGGCGAGCCGCCGTACGGCGCACTGACGCTGAGCCGGTTCGCCGTGCCGCGTGGCGGCACGGCGCCCATCCGCGACCCGGCGGCGCTGGCCCTCCTCGGAACGCCGTTCGACGCCTTTGCGTACACGGCCGACGTGAAGCCTGCGATCGACGATGCGCGGCACATCAACCTGCCGAACCTCGCGATTTTCCTGTGGCGCCTCGCGGCATATCGCCTGCCGCGCGTGCGCCCGCTCGCCAAGGGCATCAGCGATCTCGGTTTCCGTCCTGCGGGCCTCGCACGGTTCGTGCTGCGCTTCGACCTGCATCCGCTCGATATCCCGGTGCAGCTGTTCAACACCAGCCGGCCGGGCTTCCTCCGCGCGGCGACGTCGGGTGGCGTGATCTCGCCGCTGACGGACCCCGACGCCGTGCCCGGTCCGATGCTCGACGGAAGGCTGACGAGCGGTGCCCCCGCGGGCCATCCCGACGCCTACATGCAGGTGGACTTCTACGACGGCTCGACGACGCCGCCGTCCGGCTTCGATCTGGGCGACGTCGGCCTGCAGCTCTTCATGCCGCAGACGCTGTCGCCGCTGCTCGTCCCTCCAGCGCCGCAGACGATGTGGCGATGGATCGTCCGCGGCGACAACCTGTGCGCGTGGGAGAGCGGGCTGCGGCGGCCGGTGCGCAGCGGCGAAGTGGTGATCGACCCCGACATCGGGCGCATCGTCATCGGTCTCGATACGTCGGCGCAGGCGGGCGAGCTGATCGTCACTGACAGTGGCGCCCTGGTTTCACGTCTGTTCGTGAGCCTGACCTACGGGGCCGCAGGGCCGGTCGGTGCGCACCCGGTGTCGCGCAGCTTCGCGTCACCGGATACCGACATCGACCTGCGGCACGTCGGCGACGTGACCGGCGGCACCACGCTCCAGGCCGCGCTGAACGGGCTCGCCGTCGCGACCAAACCGGTCGTCGTCGAGATCCACGACAGCCTGGTTCACCGAGTCGATCTGTCGGCGCTCCCTGGCACGGTGATCGACGGCACGACCTCGCTCCGGCTGGCGCGGTCGCTGACGATCCGTGCGGCCGGCGAGCATCGGCCGATCGTGTTGCTCGCGCAGCCGCTCTCGCTGCGGCCGGTCTCTGCGGCGGCGGCGACGCCGTTCGATCCGCAGGTACGCCTCGAAGGGCTCTACCTCGCGCCTGACGCGACCGCGGGCTTTCCTGCCGGCGATCCGTTGATCAACCGTGCTGCGGTGGCACAGCTCGAGATCGTCGGCTGCACGCTGGCGCCGGGCGGCCACAGCCTGCGCAACGGCAGCCGTGCGGCGTTGCAGCCGGCGCTCCGCCTCGTCAACGGCTACGGGTTCGCCGACCCGGCCGACGTCGACGCATTCGTCCCGACGCCGGACATCGTGATTCAGCGTTCGATCGTCGGGACGCTGGCGGTCGACGACCGCTACCGTCTGGACGTCGAAGACACGATCGTCGACGCGGGTCTCGGGCTGCGCGACGCCGCCACCGGGCTGTTCGCGATCGCCGCCGCCACCAATCCGACGACTGCGTGGGGCGCGCCGCTGGATTTCGACGGCCTCACCTGCTTCGGGCCGGTGCGTGTCGCGGCAGTCGGCGGCTTCGGCGGAATTTTCACCCAGCGATTCGAAGTGCTCGACGACCAGCACGGCTGCATCAAGTGGAGCGCGTTCAGCGGCGATGGCGATCGGCTGCCGCCCAATCACTTCTGCGTTCGCGCGACCAGCGCCCGCATCGTGTTCACGTCGGAGCGGTTCAACGATGCCGGCTACGCCCAGCTCGCGCGCGAAACCGATCGGCGCGTGCGCGAGCTCGGGCCCGACGACGATGCCATGGGGGCGTTCGGATTCCTGCTCGAAGCGCACAAATGGACCAATCTGCACGTGCGGTTGCGTGAATTCATGCCCGTCGGCGTGAGACCGCTCGTCGTGCCCGTGACCTGACAAAGAGGCAGCGATGCGAGGCGACTTCTCGGTGTTGAACTTCGATCCTCACGTGCACGAGCGCGGCGCGAACCCGCCTGCGGCGGGCGTCCTCCGCAATCTGAGCGGCGTGCTGCACCAGCAGGGCCGTGTGACGACCGATGCCGATTTCACGGACGGCGCGCTCATCGATCTGAGCTGGAACGGGCAGGCCGGCCGCGACATCATCGGGGCGAACGTCTGCGCGGTGCCGGCGGCGGAGCCGGACGGATTCCACGTCGAGTCGGCGTCGGTCGTCGACGGCGCCGTTCAGGTGACGCTGCGGCCGGGCCGCGCCTGGGTCGACGGCATCCTGACCCGGCTCGCCGGCGGCACGCCCGATCCGCACGCGCCGGTGGAGCGCCGTGCGACGTACTTCGGCCCGCCGCTCTCGAATCCGGAGCCGTCGGCGGGAGAGATCGACGACACCACGCGCGACGCGGTGATCCTCGAAGTCTCCGAGGAGGCGCTGCACGGCTTCCAGTATCCCGACCGGCTGATCGAACCGGCGCTCGGCGGTCCCGACACGACCGAACGTGCGTTCGTCAACTTCCGCATCCGCCTGCTCCGGCTGGCCGACGGCGAAGACTGCGCCACGATCGTTGCCCGGTTGCGTGACGATCCATCCACGAAGGGGCGCCTCACAGCGTCCCTGGCGCCGGTTGTCGCCATCGCCGGCGACTGCCCGGTCGTCGGCGGCGGCGGTTACACCGGCTTCGAGCACAACCTGTATCGCATCGAAATCGCCGACGTCCCGCCGGGCGCGCCGGCGCGGTTCAAGTGGAGCCAGTGGAACGGCGGGCTCGTCGGACGCGGCCGCTTCGACGCGACAACCGATCCGGATCGCGTGATCATCGACGCCGGCCGCGCGGCGATAATCAACTCGGGGCTCACGGAGTTCTACCTCGAAGCGCTGCAGTACGACGAGGCGATCGGCGCCTGGATCGTCACTTACGGCGCGAACGCCACGCTGAACACCGATCACGATCTCGAGCTGACCTCACCGGCTGCCTTCGGCACGCTGCCGTCGACGACCGACTCGGTGTTCTTCCGCCTGTGGAACGGCATCGCTGACATCTCGGCGTTCACCAATGGCGTCACACCGGTCGAACTGCGCGACGGGATCCGGCTCGTGTTCGACGCCCCGGCCCCGGGCAATTACGCAGCCGGCGACTACTGGACGTTCACGGTGCGCGCCGGCGAAATCGCCAACCCGCAGGTCCTGATCGACGACGCTCCGCCGATTGGCATCGTCTATCACCGCGCGCCGCTGGCGGAGATCGACTGGACGGCGCGGCAGAACACCGAGATCTCGGGGACGATCGAGGACTGCCGCAGGCGCTTCCGGCCGCTGACCAACCAGAAGGTCTGCTGCACGTTCCTCGTCGGCGACGGGGTCTCGAGCTTCGGCGACTTCAACGCGCTGGAGGAGGCTGCGGCGCACCTGCCGGCGGCCGGCGGCGAACTGTGCCTGCTGCCGGGTGTGCACCGCACCACCCTGCTCCTGCAGAGCCGCCGCAACGTCAAGATCCACGGCTGCTGCGGCCGCACGCTGGTGCTGCCGCGCATCGAGACACGCACACAACCGATCCTGCAGTTCGTCGACTGCGTCGGCGTCGAGGTCTGCGATCTCGATCTGGTCACCTACGATGGCATCGCGGTGCGGATCGACGGCAGCGGCGAGGACGGCTGTCGGAACGTGCGCGTCCACGACAACCGCATGGTGGCGCGGACCAATGCGATCCGCGCGACCAATGCCGCCGATCTCGGGATTGCCGGCAACCGGCTGCATCTCCTCGACACCGTGGACGGGCGCGCGACGATCTCGATCAGCGCGGACGACGTCCTGATCGAGCGGAACACGCTGGTCATGCTGCCGTTCATCGAGCGGAGGCCCGGCGACGTACCGGACGACGATCCCACGCGCGACCCGGCCGATCCGTGCGCCCGGCCGCAGATCCTCTACCAGTTCCCGGTGTTGGTCCTCCAGTACGCGTTCTCCGTCTGGACGTTTCTTCTCGCGCAGCTCGTGCCGAAACAGCCGTATCGGGCGATCGGGGGCATCCACCTGCGCGCCGGATCGGAGCGCGTGCGCATCCTCGAGAACCACGTCGCGGGCGGCGCCGGCAACGGCGTGACCCTCGGCGGCGATCTGGACCCGGTGGACGCGCCGGCCGGCCAGCCGCCGCGCATCGCCGTGCTGACCGACAGCGTCACGCCGGCGGTTCCGAAGGTGAATGTCACCGACGGTCAGTTCCTCGCACTGGTACAGGACGAGCAGGGAACGGCGCTCCCCGGCGTCGACGTCTATCTCGAGGCCGACACCGTCGCCAGCGATCGCAGCGACGCGCAAGGCATGGCCAGCGTGAAGACCGAGCCAGGTTCGTACACGCTCGACGTGTCGCCGCAGTACCGCGTCGTCCGCGTGACCGAGGGGCGCGACGACGGCGTCCTGGTCAACGCGGTCACCGTGGCGGCACGCGGAAGAGTCGCGACGCGCGGGTTCCTGCACGAGATCACCATCGAGGCCAACGACATCTCCGTGATGGGGCTGTCGGCCATCGGCTTTGCCCTGCGCACCGGCACGACGGTCGCGGGCGCAACGAAGGCCATTCCGACCAACGACCCCAAGGCGGCGCTGCTCGCGTACCTCGACGCGGCGATCCTCGGTCTGGCGCTCACGCCGCTGCTGCGCGCCAGCGACCTGGTGCGCGACCTCGTGATCCTGAACAACCGGCTGCACCAGAATCTGCGCAACCCGTTCACCGAGGCGCTCCTGGCCGACGCGCAGTTCATCGGCCGCGGCGGCATCTCGCTCGCCGTCGTCGAATCGGCGGTGATCAGCGGGAATCATGTCTACGAGAACGGCGCGCGCGCGGCCGATCCGGTGTGCGGCGTGTTCGTCGGATACGGCGACAACCTCGAGATCACCGACAACGTGCTCGCCGCCAACGGCGAGACGACGGCTGACTTCGAGCGCAACCGCAGCGCCGGCATCCGCGGCGGCGTCTACGTCCGTTTCGCGGGCGCGTTGACGTCTCACCTCTCGACCTCCACCGGACGCAATGCCGCGCTCCGCGTTCACGACAACCGGATCGATCAGCCGGCGGGTCGGGCGCTCACGGCGTTTGCGTTCGGGCCGGTGTCGGTGGCGAACAACCACCTGAACAGCGAGTTCACCGGCCGCTTCGGTTTCATCGACACGTTCGTGGGCGGCGCGCTGATCGTCAACCTCGGTGGCATTCACCGCCTGCTGGCGCGCGCGTTAGGCAGTTATCTCAACCACCTGGGCAACAGGACCGGGGGCACCGCCGGCAAGGCCTTCGCAGCCGTCGCCGAACGCGCCCTGCCGGGCGGCGAGACGATGGTCGACGACAACTACGTCCGGCTGGGTCTCGACAACCGCTCGATCACATCGCAGGTACTGATCGCGTTCGACGACCTCGCCTACTCGTCGAACACCGCATCGGTCTACCGCGGCGACCGCTTTTTCTCCAACGTGCTCCTGCTCGCCGACAGCGTCCGCGCGACGGCTTCGCGATTCCGCGAAGACGTGACGCAGACGATCTCGCTGCTGTCGATGTCGATGCGGATGAACACGACTGCGCTGAACCAGGCGGACCATTGCATCGTGACGCTGCCGCCCGCGGGAGGTCAGCCGCTGCCCACCGTCAGTCAGCCGAACCAGGTGCTGGACGCGAACGTGTGCGCCCAGTTGTTCGCACAACCGGACGGGGTGTGGGCATTCCTCATCACGGTGCTGTCGGCCAGCGCCGACCAGCTGGGCGGCACGCTGTCGAACGAGTCCTTCACGACCGGCGATCTCGTGAGCGCGTCGCAGCAGACCACCGCTTCGGCGATCGGCCACGTCAACGCCAATCAGGTCGCGACCGCAAAGGCGTATCAATTCGAGGCCGCGCGGCTCGCGGTCAAGCGGGGCGCGGATCATCCGACGACGATGGCGCTGAGCGCGCAGGCGCAGGCGGGCGTCGAAGCCAGTCGCGTCCTCGTCGCCAGCGCGGAAACGGTGCGCGCGCCGGTGACGACCACTCCGGCCGGGGGCTCGACCCTCACCGGCCGGCTGGTCAACGACCGCGGCCAGGGGCTGCCCAACTATTCAGTCGATCTCCTCCGCGCCAACGGGACGCGCGTCGAGACGGTGGGTCTCACGGACGGCTCGGGATACTTCACCGCGTCGTACGATGATGCGCACACGGCGGCTCTGCAAAAGGAAGGAGACCTCTTCGCGCGCGTCGTCGATCTGAACGGAAAAGAAGTGCTGCGCGACACCGTCGCTCTTCACTTTGCCGCCGGCGCGGACCTGCAGATCACGCTGGTTCTGCCGTTGCGGGTCGTGCCGAGGTCGGTGGTGATCGACGGCACGGTGATTTACGGCGTCGCCACACCAACACCAACCCCGACGCCAACGCCGACGCCAACGCCGACGCCAACGCCAACGCCGACACCTGCCCCGACGCCGACCGTGCGCACGCCGCTGGACAAGCTTGGCATCGACGATGCGACACGCAAGCTGTTGAACGCCGGCGGCATCGTGGACGTCGAGGGGATCCTCGAGGTCGATCCGCAGAAACTGGCTGTCATCGTCAACAACGCGGACCTGGCGACGAAGTTGATCGACATGGCAAAACGGCTGCTCGGAGCGAACGTCACGAAGCCCCTGGCAGCTCCCACGGTCCGCACCGATCTGAAGGCGCTTGGCGTGGACGCGACGCTGCGCAAGCGGCTCGAGGACGGCGGCATTCGCGACGTCGAGGGCGTGATCGAAGCCGGCGCCGCGAAGCTGAGCGAGGTGGTCGGCGACAAGGCGATCGCATCGCAGCTCACCGAGTCGGCCAAGAAGGTCCTGGCCGGCACTCGGCCGCCCGGAAGTCAGACCACGCGCAGGAAGGGGACGCCGAAGAAAGAGAAATGACGCTGGCACTCGAGCACAAGCGGTCATCGCCGCGCGCCCGCGCGGCGACGCGCGCCGTGCCGCAGCCCGGGACGACGCGGGTGAGCACACCGCCGGTCGTGCAGACCGCGCGCGCGTGCGCGTGCGGCGGATCGTGTCCTCGCTGCGCATCGGCATCCTCGATCACGATTGGGCCTTCCGACGACGACTTCGAGCGCGAAGCCGATGCCGTGGCCAATCGGGTGATGCGCATGCCGAACGGAGAAGCGCCGGTGAGATCTGGCGTGCCTGCGCTCCAGCGCACATGCGCCGCGTGCGAGGAACAGGTCCATGAACAGCAGCGCCTTCGCATCAGCCGAGCGTCATCGAGCGCCATGTCGCCCGGAACCGATCGGGTCGCAAGCGCGCACGTTCGCGGAGCGCTGAATTCGCCAGGCCATCGGTTGAATGACGCGTTGCGCGGTTTCTTCGAGCCGCGATTCGGTGTCGACTTTTCGCACGTCAGACTTCACTCCGATGCACACGCGCAGGAGTCGGCGCGCGAAGTACACGCGCGGGCGTTCACGGTCGGCCGGGACATCGTCTTCGGAACAGGGCAGTACTCGCCGGGAACCGACGAAGGCCGACGGCTGATTGCCCACGAGCTCACACACGTCGTGCAGCAGTCCGACGCAGCCACATCGCGCCTGCAGCGGCAAGGGACGGCGGCACCGGGGTGCCCGCAATCCGTAACGCTGTCGAGCGGTTTGCACGCTGTGCACGTGCCTTCCTGCGGACCGACACCGGTGACCGCCTCACAGCAGCCTTCGAATGTGCCGGTCACGTGGTCGCTGGAGAACGGCTCGGGGTTTCCTGGCGCCCCGACCACCGTGGATGCGACCACCTCGATCAGCGCTGCAGGCGCGATCACAGTGTCTCCAGCGCAGACACCCGGCTATCTCGTCGTCACGGCCACTGGATCCTCGGGCTGCTCCGCGTCGTCACCATTGAACATCGCCTCGACGCCGACTGGCGTCGCCCAGACGCGCATCATCGGGCCGCTGACGACGAGCGCGGTGAACTATGGCGCACAGTTCGAGAACACGCTGAATGCCGCGAGTGGCAACCCGGCCCACCTGCTCCAGGTGAAGGTGAACGAGCGGTTCTCCGGTCTTGCCACGCCTGACGCGGCCACACACGCCGTGCCGACGCCGTTCGGCACGTTCACACTCCGCTCGAACCCGTGGACGCCCAACTCCGATGCGCCCGGCTGGGACGTGACGGCGAGCGGCGTCCAGGGTCCGGACAGGATCTCTACCGAACGGAATTTCATCGATGTCGGACGGTTCGTCAGCAGCGCGTCCAACCCGACGCCGGCGACGACGCTCACGTCGGCGACGCCGGTCGGCTTTTCGGTCCAGCAGGATCTGCACTGGTTCTGCCCCCAGGCCGCTGTTGGATCGCAATGGATTTCGCCGCCATTCGTGACGCTCACGCATACGCGGCACCTCATGGAGGCGTCCGGCAATCTCACGTTCGTGACAGGGATACCGACTCCGTCGATCGCCGCGCAATCCGACCCGTACACCGGCCAGCCCGCGTTCATCCATGCCGCCGCGAATCCGAACCCGGTGACCGTGAGCGCCACTGTCCCGCCGGGATCGCCGCGCGGTACTCGTCCGCCGCCGGCGAATACGACCACGGTGACCGCCGACACGCTGCCGTCGTCGCTGTCCGCACTGACCGGCAGGCACGATCGCCGGTTTACCATCCAGGGAAATGCGCTCGGGTGTCGAGTCAATGCGACCACCGGCGTCGTCACGGTCGGGACTACGCCCGGCGCGATTACGGTCCGCGTCGGGGACACGGATCGGACGAATCGGAACTTCGACGAGGTGGTCGTCACGATCACGGCCGCGGCGTCGCCTGCGCCGACCGCACCGACGCCGACGCCGACGGCTCCGCAGAAACCGCACCCCGGCCTGTACTTGCCGCCCCCGAAACCCGAGGATTACTCGGCACCGCCGCCGTTGCCGGTTATCCCGCAGAAATAAGACCCGACAGCAGCGGGACGCCGTTCATGCTGATGCTCGAGCGCAAGCGGGCCGCAACGCACGGGCGCACGAAGGCTGAACCGGGCCGCCGCGGTCATGACGCGACGCCGCGCGGCGACCATGCCAGGCCTCACGCGGCGTCGTGCGCGTGCGGCGGATCGTGTCCGCGCTGCCAGGCCGCCTCGAGGTCTGCTCAGGGGAAGTGCGCCACGGGCGCGGAAGAAGGCGCGCGGCCTGACGAATCCCTCAAGCCGCCGACAGGCACGATCGGCGACGGTCACGACCTTCAGGCGGCGCGCTTTTCGGGTGATGAGGTCCTCGAAGCGTGCTTCGACAACGAGCGATTCCTCCGCTTTGGAAGCACCGGGCCCGCCGTCGAGAAGCTGCAACAGGCGCTGATCGATGCCGGATTCCCGCTGCCGAGATTTGGCGTCGACGGCCTCTTCAAATCGGAGACGCAGGGCGCGGTCCGCGACTTTCAGCGATCGCAGGGGTTGGAGCCCGATGGCATCGTCGGACCGCTCACGATGGGAGCGCTCGACCGGCTCTTCGCCAGTCCGGCACCTGCGCCTGCACCGCCCGCTCCCGCTCCAGCACCTGCGCCCGCATCGCCCGCTCCCGCTCCGGCGCCTGGAGCACCGGCGCCTGCGCCCCCTGCACCCGCACCGGCGTCCCCGGCGCCTGCACCCGCACCTCCCGCGCCTGCACCCACGTCTCCCGCGCCCGCACCCACGTCTCCCGCGCCCGCACCTACGTCCCCCGCGCCCGCACCTACGTCCCCCGCACCCGCACCCACGTCTCCCGCGCCCGCACCAGCGCCCGCCCCTCCGGCGCCGTCACCCGCGCCGTCCGAATCGATCACCAGCGAAACAGTGGCGACGTCGCCGGGCGCGCGGACGCGAACCGACATCGGAGTTGGCGAAGAGGTCAGGCTCACCCACTCGACAGGCAGCACGACCTGGACGAAAACGGCCGGCAACCTCTCGAAAGCAACCGGAGCGAGCGTGAAATTTACAGCACCGGACACCGCGCAGACGGTCACCGTGACCGGCGGCAAGGCGTCGATCACGTTCAACGTGATCGCTCCGAACGACGTCCATATGGATCGCTTCCTCGAAACCGCAGTCAAGCACACGGAGGGCCATGCGGATTCGGGCATCCAGACGCAGCCGTTCCTCCTGCCGGACAACGTGAGCTTCATGAATGTCACCTATCACGAGATGAACACGCGCGCCGTCGTCACCAGCCCGGGGGTGTACGCATGTCTCAAGGACCGCGTTCACTGCAAACAAGTGCCCGCGGGGGCCGCGTGCCACAACATCCCGATGCTGGATTCGGTCGTCGCAGGCAAGGGAACGGAGGCTCTCTTCCCGGACTGCGTCTACTCGGGCGACTGCGGACAGACGGCGCCGTTTGCTCCGGGCACGATCACCTTTCGGATTCCGTACGAGTACCGCGTCGGCAAAGGGCCATTCCGGCAATTCAGGGTCGTGACGCAGGTGAGCGCGCTGGACGCGGACGGCTCCACGCTGAGATCCGAGAAAGCTGGCGCCAAGGGCGAGACGACCGTCGCAGCCGCCAAGGGCGTCATTCAAGGCTGCGACGATTGACGGGCACGAGCTGCGGCTTCGCGCCGGATCCCGATGTCCTGGCTGCGAGCCTGCTGACCGCGCGATGGGACAACACACGGTCGAGGTCGGACCGAAAGTCTCGTGTGTGCAACGCTTTCGCGAGGTACCGGTGGCGGCACGCATCCTGAACGCCTTGTGCGTCAGGAGGTACGCCATGCGATTCGGTACTCTCGGTGGAGCGGCGACGCTGATCGCACTGCTCTCGACCACGCAAGCGTTCGCCCAGCCGTTTTCGATCACCTGTGCGCCGCGCCAACGCGCCGTCGTCGGCGAGAGGTTCGTTCGGGGCGTGCCGGTCACCAGCGCGCGGTGCGTCGACACGTCGCCGGGGCGCGCGGAGTTCTATCGCACGCGATACCGCGACGTGCGGCCGCATCGATCGTGGGGCAAGACGGCGCTGACCATCGCCGGCGGTGCCGGCACCGGCGCGGGCATTGGCGGAATCGTGCACGGCAGGAAGGGCGCGCTCATCGGCGCGGCCCTCGGCGGCGGCGCGGCGAGCCTGTACGAAAGCGCGAAGCGGCGGTAATGTGCTGGCATGCCTGATTCGAAACTCGCATGCTTCAGCGGCGAGCAGTACATTTCGCTGGAAACCTTCAAGAGGAACGGTCAGGGCGTCAAGACACCCGTCTGGTTCGTGCAGCGCGACGACGTGTTCTATGCGTACACCGACGCCGATTCGTGGAAGGTCAAGCGCATTCGAAACAATCCGCGCGTCCGCGTGGCGGTGTGCGACGTTCGCGGCCGGGTGAAGAGCGCATGGCTCGACGCGACCGCGGCGATCATCGACGGGGATGAGCGGCGAGAGGCCGACAAACTGCTCGACCGCAAGTATGTCCTGAAACGGATCGGCAACCTGGTCGCGAGGATCACGCGTCGCAAGCGGGCACTGATCAAGATCGTGCCCGCGTAAGCACCGGGACCCGTTGCGCGCGTGCAGTGACACCTCCAGGCGCGCTGTACCCCGGTCCGCTCGAAGGCAATCTGGCCATGGGAGGCGTCAGCATCCTGATCCAGTCGCTCCTCGGCGCGTGTGTAGATGGCTGATGGCTATGGTTCATGGTTCATGGTTCTTGGTTCCGAGGCCGTCAGCGATAGTCGTCAGCCATTAGCCATAGCCGTTAGCCATCAGCCCTCAGCCATTGACAGCGCGCGCGGTGTTCGAGCGTGCCTGCACGCGCGCGCGCGGCGCTCGAGCGCGCGCCTCAAAGACCGCCGGTATTCGCTCTGAACAGGCCACGCGGCGCGGTCGTCGGCACCGGCACCACGTTCGATCCACGGAGCGCGATGCCCTCGCTCGCCGAAACCGCCGGCGCAAGCTGAAGCGCCTCGAAGCTCACGAGCGACGATTGGTAGTCGAGCGTCGCCTGCAGGAGAGCGACCTGCGCCTGCAGCAGATCACGCTGCGCCTGCGTCACGAGGAAGCTCGTGGACAGGCCCACTTCGTAGCGCCGCTGCTCGGACTCGAAGCGCTGCTCGGCAAGCGCCGCGCCGGCGCGGGCCGCGTCCTCGCGCTCCGCGGTGCTGCCCAGTTGACGGGCTGCCTGGCGGATCGTTCGTGCGACGTCGAGCTGGAGACTGGCGACGCGCGCGTCCGCCTGCCGACGCTCCACACCCGCGCGGACCGCGCTCACCTGCTCGAAGCTGCGGCCAAGCGGATAGCTGACCGTGACACCCAGGCTCCACACCGGATAGTTCTGTTTGAACACCTGTCCGAGCACATCGCCGAACCCGGAATCGATGCGGCCGGTCACGACACCGGGGAATCCGCCGGTGCGCAGCAGCTGCGTTCCGCCGAGCCCGGTGCCGCTGTACGAGGTCTCGATGCGAATGTCTGGCAGCTTCTGGTTCGAATAGAACTCGATGTCGGTCGACGCATTTTTCACGTCGTTGCGCGCGCGACCGAGATCGTAGCGCCGGTCGAGCGCCTGCGCGACAACCGCGTCCACGTCGGGAGCCGCGGTGCGGCCGGGCGGTTCGTCAATCGGATCGACCCGCACGCTCCAGAACGATCGATCGCTCGGATCGATGATCAGGCGCCGCAGTTGATCCTCCGCATCATCGGCGGCGGCCCTGGCGCGAATCAGCCCTTCGCGGCGGTCGGCGACTTCGGCCTGGACCTGCACGAGATCGAGCGGCGGCGACTGGCCGAATCGGACGCGCGCCTCGTTCTGCCGGGCGAGCTCCTCGGCGAGCTCCAGCGAACGCTGTTGCACGCCGACGTTTGCCCGCAGCGCTTTCAGGGTCCAGTACGTCTGCTTCACCGCCGCCACGGTCTGCACCGCCGACTCACGGAACTGCAGCTCGGAGCTCTCTTCATTCCGCTTCGTGATGATCAGCTGCTGGCTCGCCGAGTCGATCGTACGGTCCTTCAGCAGCGGCTGCGAGAACGCGACCCGGAATCCGGACTGCACGGTTGGATCGAAGCTGTTCAGGAAGTTGTTGCTCGTCGTGCGCGACGCGTCCCACGACACGCTCCATGTTCCGTTTCCCCACGGCACGCGCTGGCGCACGCCGGTTGACGAGAACCAGTCGCGACTGTCGACGCTGCTGGTGCCGAGCAGGAAGTTGGTCGGCGCCGCATCGACGCTCGACCGGCCGAACAGCGTTGAGAAGGTGGGCGTATAGGCGGTGCGCGCCTCGCCGACGTGAGCGGCCTCGACTTCCGTGGCGAGACGGACGACGAGGAGGTCCGGGTTGTGCTCGACGGCGCGCCGCACCGCCTCGTCGAGCGTGAGCGGCAGCGTGTCGGCGGTCAGCGCGATCGGCGCCGGCGATCGATCGGTCTTCGCGTCGAGATTCAACTGAACCCGGGGCGAACCCGCCGGCCCGGTCAGGGACGCCTGACCGAGCCCGCCAGCCCGTACGGCCGTCGTTTGCGCAAAGGCGCCGGCCGCGCACATCACGACGGCCAGCGCTACGGATGAACTTCGAGTGATCATGATGCCTCCGCCAGTTCCGGCAGCCGCACCGGCCGCTCGTCGCGCTCGCGGACAGCCGCGTGCGAGCGCGCGACCAGCACGTAGATCGACGGCACGACGAACAGCGTGAACAGCGTGCCGATGATCATGCCGCTCACCAGCATGATGCCGATGCTGTTGCGCGCGCCGGCGCCGGGGCCGGTCGCGAGCACGAGTGGGAAGTGACCGACGACGGTTGCCGCCGTGGTCATCAGAATCGGGCGCAGCCGCGTCGACGCCGCTTCGATCACGGCGGCGAGCTTGGTCTTGCCCGTCTCCTGCAGGTGGTTCGCGAACTGCACGATCAGGATGCCGTTCTTCGACACCAGACCGACCAGCGTGATCAGGCCGACCTGGCTGTAGATGTTCAGCGTCGTCAGGCCGAGGAACGAGAACAGCAGCGCGCCCGACACCGCCAGCGGCACCGATCCGGCGAGGACGATGAACGGGTCGCGGAAGCTCTCGAACTGCGCCGCCAGCACGAGGTAGATCAGAATCGCCGACAGCAGGAAGGTGCCGAGGAACTTGCCGCCCTCGGTGCGCAGCTGGCGCGACTCGCCCGCGTAGTCGATGTTGAAGCCCTGCGGCAGGCTCTTCCGCGCTTCGTCTTCGAGCACGCGCAGCGCCTGATCGAGCGGCACCGGCGGCGGGATCACGCCCTGGATCCGCACGGCGTTGAGCTGCTGGAACTTCTTCAGGTCGCGCGGCTCGGTCGTCGTCTTCAGGCTGGCGAACGTCGACAACGGAACCAGCCGATCGTGCGCGCCGGTGATGTAGATCTGCTCGAGCTGATCGGGCGTCAGCCGTTCGGCGCGGCTCACCTGCGGGATCACCTTGTAGCTGCGTCCCTGGATGCTGAAGCGGTTGACGTAGTTGGCGCCGAGCAGCGTCGACAGATCGCGGCTGGCCTGGCTCAACTCGACGCCCTGCGAGCGCAGCTTGTCGCGATCGAACACCACCTCGGTCTGCGGCTGGTCGAACTTCAGATCGGCGTCGGCGTAGATGAACAGACCGCTGGCGAACGCCTTCTTCACCAGGCGCTCGGCGATCTCGCTCAGCTCCTTCGGCTCGGCCGCGGACGCGATCACGAAATCGACCGGGAAGTTGCCGCCGCCAGGCAGCGCCGGCGGCGCCTGCGGAATCACCCGCACGCCGGCGATCTTCGACAGCGGCCCCATCGACTCCATCAGCAGCTGCTGGGTGGTCTTGGTCCGCTGGCTCCACGGGCGCGTGACCATGCCGCCGAAGCCGCCGGTCGGCAGCGTGATCTGGAAGATGCTGGCGTGCTCGGGCATCGCCGTGTAGACGTCGTAGATCTGGTCGGTGAACAGCTTGGTCTGCTCGAGCGTCGCGTTCGGCGGCGCCTGGACGAACCCGAAGAAGAAGCCCTGGTCTTCGTTCGGCGCGAGCTCCCGCTGCGAGAACAGGTAGAACGGCACCGTCAGCAGCGCCACGATGATCCACAGCGTGAGGACCACCGGCCGGTAGCGCAGCGTCGCGGTCAGCGTGTGCGTGTAGCCGCGGCGGACGGCGTCGAAGCGCCGGTTGATCCAGCCGGCGAAGCCACGCTCGGTATCGCCGCCGCGCAGCAGTTTCGCGCCCATCATCGGCGACAGCGTCAGCGCGACGACGCCGGACACGATCACCGCCCCGGCGAGCGTGAACGCGAACTCGCGGAACAGCGATCCGGTGAGGCCGCCCTGGATGCCCACCGGCGCGTAGACCGCGGCGAGCGTGATCGTCATCGCGATGATCGGACCGACCAGCTCCCGGGCGGCGTCGATCGCGGCGCGAACCGGTTTCTTCCCTTCGTGGAGATGCCGTTCGACGTTCTCCACCATCACGATCGCGTCGTCGACGACGAGGCCGACGGAGAGGACGATGGCGAGCAGCGTCAGCAGGTTGATGGTGAAGCCGGCGACCAGCATCAGGAACACGGCGCCGACCAGCGAGATCGGAATCGCGACGATCGGGATCAGCACCGATCGGAACGACCCGAGGAACAGGAAGATCACGACGATCACGATCAGCAGCGTCTCGGTCAGCGTCGACAGCACTTCGTTGATCGCGTCCTGGATGTACTCGGTCGAGTCGTAGGGAACGCCGACCTTCATGCCGGCCGGCAGCTGGGCGCGAATCTGCGGGAGCGCCTCGCGGACCTTGGCGATGACTTCGAGCGAGTTCGCCGTCGGCAGCACCCACACGCCCATGAACGTCGCCGACTCGCCGTTGAACCGGATGTCCTGCTCGTAGTCCTCCGCGCCGAGCACGACGTCGGCGACGTCGCCGAGCCGCACCACGACGCCGTCCTGCTCCTTGACCACCAGCTGACGGAACTCCTCCGGCGTCCGCAGGTCGGTGTTGGCGACGAGATTGACCGACACCATCGAGCCCTTGGTGTGGCCGAGCGCCGACAGGTAGTTGTTGCGGGCCAGCGCATCGCGGACCGCCGATGGTGCGATGCCGTGCGCCGTCATGCGATCCGGCTTCAGCCAGATGCGCATCGCGAAAGTGCGCGCCCCGAGGATGTCCGCGCGCTGGACGCCGGCGATCGCGCTCAGCTTCGGCTGGACGACGCGGGTCAGATAGTCGGTGATCTGGTTCGGATCGAGATCGGTCGACGAGAAGCCGAGGTAGATCGCCGCGAACTGGTTGTCGGCGGTCTGCAGATCGATCACCGGCGCTTCCGCCTCCGGCGGCAGGTCGTTGCGCACCTGGGCGACCTTCGCCTGAATCTGCGTCAGCGCGTCGTTGGTGTCGTAATTGAGTTTCAGGTGGACGGTGATGGTGCTCAGCCCCTGGGCGCTGGACGACTCCATGTAGTCGATGCCGTCGGCGCTGGCGATCACGCGCTCGAGCGGCGTGGTGATGAACCCGCGCACGAGATCGGCGTTGGCGCCGACGTAGATGGTGGTCACGTTGATCACCGCGATGTCGCTGCGCGGGTACTGACGCACGCTCAACGCACGGATCGACTGCAGGCCGGCGATGAGGATGACCAGGTTGACGACGATGGCCAGGACCGGCCGCTTGACGAAGAGATCGGTGAACTTCATCAGCTGTTCTCGGGCTTGGGCGTCTTGCTGTTGGCGGGACGCACCTTGTTGTTGACGAGGACGGCCGCGCCGTTCCGGAGCTTGAACACGCCGGAGGTGACCACCTCATCGCCGGCCTTCACGCCGGAGAGGACTGAGATCTGGTCGCCGCGCGCGGCGCCGAGCTTGACGAACTGCTGGCGCACGCCGCGATAGGGTTTGCCGCTCGGATCCTTCATGTCGGCGACTACGAACACCGAGTTGCCGAACGGCGCATAGCTGATCGCCGACGCGGGCAGCGAGACGACCGTGCCGGTCGCGCCGACCAACACCTCGGCCTGCACGAACATGCCGGGGCGCAGCTTGCCGTCGCGGTTGGCCAGCGTTGCCTGCACCTGCACGTTGCGGGTGGATTCGTCGACCACCGAGTCGATGGCGGTGATGCGGCCGCCGAACTCGATTCCGGCGAGGTTGTCGGTGGTGATGCGGACGTTGCGGCCGGTGCGCATCTGGGCGATCGACTGCTGCGGCACGGCGAAGTTGACGTAGATCGGATTGAGCGATTGCAGCGTCACCAGCGCGTCGCCCGCCGAGAGGTACTGACCGAGGTTGACGCGGCGAATGCCGAGGATGCCGGCGAACGGCGCGCGGATCGTCTTGCGCTCGATCGTCGCTTTGATCTCGCCGACGCGCGCGTCGCTCTGGCGCTGATCGGCGGTCGCCCGATCGAATTCGGCGCGCGAGACGACGTTCTCGTTGAGCAGCCCCTGCATGCGCTCGAAGTTCAGGCGCGCGAGCTCGCGCTGCGCCTCGGCCGCCGCCAGCTGCGCCTGTTCCTGGCGCGTGTCGAGCAGCGCGAGCACTTCGCCTTCACGAACCGACTGGCCGGCTTCGAACCCGATGCGATCGACGGTCCCCGGCAGGTCGGCGCTGATCGTCACGCCCTGCACCGCCGCCACCGATCCGATCGCGGTCAGCGTCTCGGGCCACCGCTCTTCGACCGCCGCGATCGTCGTCACGGCTTCGGGCGGCGGCTGGAACGACGCCGCCTGTCCGATCGCGGTTTGAATCTGCCTGAACTTCACGAACCCGAGCGCGCCGACGATCAGCGCGGTCGTCAACAACATCACGATCATTCGTTTCGCCATAACGTCCTTGTATCCGCCGGCCGGCCTCCGGCTCAATGACCTCTGAAGTAATGACGATCGACGCCGGACCGGATCGACAACGCGTCCTACTGTCGTTCGGATTTGACGCTCGAACAATCAGGCAGGTGTCCGAGCGGCGTCTCCATCGCACGCGGCACGCGATCGCCGGACATTGCGACGAGGACCGCCTGCGACTTTTGGACGATGCAGCGGCTGCTGGATTGCTCGATAATGGGACCGTGGGACAGAACACAACCGACTGCCAGATGAGTCAACCCGCGCCGCCGCCGGAGCTGTCGTCCTCGGATCCCGAGGTGCTCAGGGCGGCGCTGAGCCGCGAGCACGACGCGCGGTGCCGCGCCGAATGCCTGGCGGCAATGCAGACGGAAGTCGTCCAGCTCGCGCTCGATTTACTGGTTCGCGAGCCGGACATCGAAGGCTTCTTCGGCGGCATCACCAAGGCGATGGTCGAGGAGACCGGCAGCGAAGTCTGCGCGGTGTGGCGGCTCGACGATGCGCACGAGCGTTGCGAGCTGTGGATGGCGTATGCGCGCGACCGGCTGTACTCGCGCAATCGTTGCGAGCTCGACGGGCTGGTCTTTCCGCACGAGAGTTTCTCCCGCCATCTGATGACGTTCGCGGACGGGTGGACCAACACCATCGAGTATCACGACGACGATCCCCGGCTGCCGCCCGACGTGCGCGAGTTCCATCGGATCAAGGGCGTCAAGGGGATGGTGGTGGCCCCGCTCGTCCTCGGCACGACGAATCTGGGATGGATCAAGTTGTCGGCGCGGACCTTGCCCGAATGCGCCGACGCACAGTGGTGGCGTGTCGTGCTGATCGAAGCGGTGGCGCGCCAGGCCGCGCTCGCGCTTCACCACAACCGCCTCGTCGAGCGCAGCCGGATCGAGGAGCGCCGCAAGGCGACGCTCGAGGAGCGCAACCGGCTCGCGCGGGACATCCACGACAACCTCGCCCAGGGTTTCGCCGCGATCCTGATGCAGCTGCAGGCGGCGCAGCGCGAAGTGACGACGCTGACGCCGGGCGTCGCCGCGACGCTGAACGTCGCGGTCGATCTCGCGCGCAATCACATGATCGAGGCGCGGCGCTCGGTCGGCACGCTCCGGCCGAATGTCAGCGACGCCGAGGAGATGTCCACGGCGCTGAAGCGGATCGCCGAACGCGTTCAGCTCACCACCTCGACGCCGATCGAGACCACGCTGGATCCGCTGCCGCGCTACGGCGACGTCGTCGAGCGCGAGATCATCGGGATCGCGCAGGAAGCGCTCACCAACGCGGTCCGGCACGCGCGCGCCCGCCGGATCACCGTGCGCGCGTCGACCATCCGCTCGCTCGGGCTGAGGCTGTCGATTGCCGACGACGGCCGGGGGATCGCGCGCGAGAAGAGCACCTCCGGCTTCGGCATGACGAGCATGCAGGAGCGGGCGGCGCGCATCGGCGCGTCGCTGACGATCGTCACCGCGCCGAGGAGCGGCACCGAAGTCGTGCTTGCGTGGGAGCCGTCGTCGCTGCCGACACGAATCCATGTTGCCAGCTGAATTGAGCGCTGGGGCCAAGTCCACCGTGCTGGTCGTCGACGATCACGCGCTGCTGCGGACGGGCGTCGCCAACATCATCAACCAGGAGGCCGACCTCCGCGTGGTCGCCGAAGCGAGCAACGGCATGGAGGCGATCCAGGCCTTCGAGCAGCACCATCCCGACGTCACCCTGCTCGACTTGCGGATGCCGATCATGGAGGGCGTCGAGGCGGTGCGGCAGATTCGCGCGCGCGACCCGCGCGCGCGCGTCATCGTCCTGACCACCTACGACACCGACGACGAGATCGCGCGCGCGCTCAAGGCGGGCGCGAAGGCGTACGTCCTGAAGGACATCGCCGCCGACGATCTGATTGGCTGCATCCGCGACGTGCTGGCGGGCAAGACCTATCTGGCGCCGGCAGCGGCGGCCAAGCTGGCCGAGGGCGTGACGCGCGTGCAGCTGACGCCGCGCGAGATCGCGACCCTGCGTCTGCTGGCCGACGGCAAGGCCAACAAGGAAATCGCCAGCGAGCTCGCGATCAGCGAGCGCACGGTGAAAACCCACCTCGGCCATCTCTTCGAGAAGCTCGGCGTGACCAGCCGCACTGAGGCGATCAAGGTCGCGACGCGCCGCGGGCTGGTGCGGCTCGAGTGAGTGACGTCCGGCTAGCCGGACGCGACCATCACAGCAAGGTTCCCCGCAGGACGACGATTCCCACCGTGAAATAGATGATCAGCCCGGTCACGTCCACCAGCGTCGCGACGAACGGCGCGGAGGAGGTCGCCGGATCGAAGCCGAAGCGCCGCAGCAGGAACGGCAGCAGCGATCCGATCAACGTGCCCCACAGGACGACGCCGACGAGCGCGAGGCCGACCGTCAGCGCCACCAGCAGCCAGTGCGGGCCGTAGAGATTCGAGAACAGCGACCACACCGTGATGCGCAGGAAGCCAATCGAGCCGAGGATGCCGCCGAGGGTCAGGCCTGCCCCGATCTCGCGCCGCATCACCTGCCACCAGTCCCTCAGCTGCACTTCCCCGAGCGCAATCGCCCGGATCACCAGGGTCGATGCCTGCGAGCCGGAGTTGCCGCCGCTCGAGATGATCAGCGGCACGAACAGCGCCAGCACGACGGCGCGTTCGATCTCCCGCTCGAACGCGCCCATCGCCGTCGCCGTCAGCATCTCGCCCAGGAACAGCGCCGTCAGCCAGCCGGCGCGCTTCTGAATCATCCGCCTGAACGCGATCTCCATGTACGGCTCGTCGAGTGCCTCCGAACCGCCGATCCGCTGAATCTCCTTCGTCGTCACCGCTTCCACGACGTCGAGGACGTCGTCGATGGTGACGATGCCGATGAGCACGCCGGTGGTGTCGGTCACCGGCAGCGCCGTGCGATCCTCGCGGCGGAACACGGTGACCGCAGTGTTCTGATCGTCGGCCGCGTTGAGCGCCACGAACCGGCGGTCCATCAGGTCGGAGACGTGGTTCTCCGGCGACGTCAGCAGCAGCTCGCGGATGCGGATGTCGTCGATCAGCATGCCGCGGTCGTCGACGACGTAGATCACGTTCAGCGTCTCGCTGTCCTGTCCGTGCCCGCGGATGTGATCGAGGACCTGGTGAATCGTCCACTGCTCGCGGACCGCGATGTAGTCCGGCGTCATCAGACGCCCGATCGAGCCTTCCGGGTAGCCGAGCAGCGTGAGCGCGACGGCGCGTTCGTCGGGAGTGAGCAGCGTGAGCAGCTGCTGCGTGGCGGTGGCCGGCAGCTCCTCCAGGAACATCGTGCGGTCGTCGGGCGCCATCTCGTTGAGGATCGCGGCCACGTCGTCCAGCGCCATCGCCTTGAGAAGCGTTTCCTGCGCGTCGAGCGACAGGTACTCGAACGTCGCGGCTGCGACCCTCCGCGGCAGGACGCGGAACGCGACCACCTGATCCTCGGGCGCGAGATCGGTGAGCGCGGCGGCGAGGTCGCTCGGCGGCCGGTTGCGAACCATGTCGCGCAGCCGCACGAAATCGCGCTGCCGGACGGCTGCGGCCAGCTCGTCGCCCGGGCGTGCGACCTTTCGTACGACGTCAATCGCATCACCGGCCCGGTCGGGATGCTTCAGGTCTTCCTGCATATGCGTCAGCGCGGCGCGGACCACGTCGTGATGGTGCACGTGCGGGCCCACTGTTTTGACCATCTGGAGCCAGAGGTCGTGGATCATCTGGAGGTCGTCGGCGGTCAGCGCCGGCGCGTGCGCACCGAGGTGGTACTCCGCGGTGCGGCCGCTGCCGTGACGGACGACGAGGCGGACGCCGAGCGGCTTCGGCGGCGGGATCCGTTCCCACGCCTCGCCGAGCAGCCGCACCT
The DNA here is from genome assembly GCA_035259385.1 of Vicinamibacterales bacterium. Lineage (GTDB taxonomy): Bacteria > Acidobacteriota > Vicinamibacteria > Vicinamibacterales > CAVVIG01 > QHWK01. The sequence goes on from DATFWL010000316.1 coordinate 89,985, forward strand.
GATCGGCGCCGGTGAGCGTCTCGGATTCGCCGACGTAGACCTCCGACGATCCGAGTTTCGCGATCGTCGCGGCAATCGAGTCGAAGACGTTCACGCCGGGGACGATCAGCAGCCGCACCGCGCGGCCCGCGCGCTCGGCGAGCATCGCGGCGTCGGTGAGCACGCGGCGCTCCTCGTCGGTCGGCGCCGTCGTGGTCACCACATCGTCGGAGGCATCGATGCCGGCAAGGCGGACGCTGACGACGATCAGGTCGCGATCGCCGGCGTTCTGCAGCGCCGTCGCCAGGTGCGCCAGTGCGCCCGGCTTGCGGACCGGAACGAGCACGTTGCCGGGACGGGGATGGATCTGATCGACGCCGATCGCCGGCATCGCGAGGAGCTCGACGTCGGCGGCGGCCTCGGCCGCGTCCGCCGCCGCCTGCCGCGCCATGCGCTCGGAAATCGTCAGCGCCGCCAGGGCCACGGCCAGCAGCGCGCCACCGCCGAGCGCCGGCAGATCGCCGGAGACGACGAGCAGGAGCGCCGGCACTCCCACCAGGAGTCCGACGCCGACCAGGCCCACCGGCCGCTCGCGACCGCCGAGCCGCGGATTGAACCCGACCCGGAACGCACGCGGCTCCGATCGCAGCGTTCGCAGGCGGATCAGCGCGGCGACCTTCAACAGCAGGCCGCACGCGAGCACGATCGCGTAGGCGCGCGCAATCCACGCGAGACGGCCGCCACTCACGATCACGACCGTGGTCTGCGCGATTGCACCGAGATCGATGAGCCGCGCCGGCGTGCCGAACCGGGGGTGCAGCGCGCGCATGGCGCGGAGCAGCACGCCGTCCTCGGCGAGCCGCAGCAGCAGTTTGTGCGCGTCGATCGCCGCCCGATGAATCGCCAGCCCGAAGAGGAGCACTGACGCGGCGGCGATGGCGATCGCGGACAGCAGCCCGATCCATCGCGGCGTGCCGTCGAACCACGGCAACGCCGCCATCGGCGCCTCGTGCCACCAGAGGCGATCGGTGGCCGGGACGAGCATCGCAAACACGAAGCCGCCGCCGGCGATCACGATCAGCGCGTAGGCGTTGACGAACCACATCGCCCGGCGGAGGTTGCGGACTTTCGGCGGCGGGAAGTCCGCGGACGCATGGCTGACCGCGTCGCCGGATCCGACGACGAACAGACAGCCACCGATCGCGAAGAGGATGCCGATCAGCGACGTGCCGCTGGCCAGGCTCGGGAATGCAATCGTCGGCGTGGCGCCGCGGCGCAGCAGCAATTCGATCGCGTGCGCCGTGACCAGCACGATCAGTCCGGCAGCCACCGGCGTCACCGTGCGCCGGACCAGGGTGGCGGGAAGCGGCCGTCCCTGGCGGAGCCGCAGCCACACGATGCCGACCAGGCACGCCGCAAGGGCGACGGTGATGTCCGCGAGTGAGATGTTCTCCCGCTGCGCAGCCGCCGCCGGCTTGACCAGCGACCCGACGGCGATCAGCGCATGTCCCGCGGCGCTCGCGCTCAGCGCGCTGAACAGCAGGCTGTCAGCGAGGATGACGGCCGCCGCGGCCCGCGCCGTCGGCGGGCCGAACGCGCGTTTGGCGGCGCCGTAGAGACCGCCGGGAATGAAGAGCGCCGCGTTCTCGAGATCGACGGCGCGGACCGCCCATCCAATGAGCACGGCGACCGTGAGGAACCAGGGACCGGCGGCGCCCCACGTCTGATCGACGATGCCGGCCGCAAACAGTCCCATCGCGGTCGTGCCGAGCAGCAGGATCGCCAGGCCCTGCTCGACGGAGAACAACCCCGCCAGCGGCACCGGTACCGTGCCGATGACAACGCGGAGCGATTTTCGCGGTGTCGTGAAGCGGCGGGGCATCGGCACGATAGGTCCAGGGCTCGTCAGTCAGTTCGGCGAGAACGAACATTATACGGAGGCCGCAATACGAATTGATCGGCGCATGAGACCCTGCGGGCGGGACTCGCGGTTCGTGGGTCAGGCCTGGCCGTGCCTGTCCCGCGTTCCCTATTGAACGCGGTCGAGCGCGGCGAGCGACTGACGGACGATTCCCGGCGGCAGCGGCGCATAGCCGAGACCGTCGGCGTACTGCTGCCCGTCGTTGAGGCACCAGCGGAAGAGATCGCGGATCTCGTCGCTCTTCCGCGGGTTGTCGTAGTGGCGATACAGCAGCACCCACGTCAGCGTGACGATGGGATAGGCGTCGGCTCTCGATGGATCCGGGACGTAGAGACGCAGGTTGTCCGGAAGCGGCACCTCAGAGAACGCCGCCGCGGCGCTCTTCGGCTCGGGCCCGACGAACTGGCCGGCGCGATTCTCGAGCCGCGCCGTCTGGAGTGCGGCCTTGCGGGCGAATTCATATCCGACGTAGCCGATCGATCCGATTGCCTGCTTGATCCGTCCGGCAACGCCCTCGTTGCCGGACGCGCGCATCGAATTGCCCGGCCAGTCGACGAGCGTCGCGGCGCCGTACTGGCCGCGCCAGGTCTCGCTGACGGCGTCGAGATGCTTGGTGAAGGCGAACGTCGTGCCGCTGCCGTCCTGGCGCACGACGGTCGTGATGGTGAGATCGGGCAATGCCACGCTCGGATTCGAGCGCGCGATGCGCGGATCGTTCCACGTCCGGATCGTGCCGAGAAAAATCCCGACGTAGGCCTCGCGCGAGAGGCGCAACCCGCCGCGGAGATTCGGCAGATTGTAGGCCAGCGCGACGCTGCCGGCGGTCAGCGGCACGAGCACGGCGCCGGTTGGAACGGCCGCGATCTCGTCGTCGCGCATCGCCGCGTCGCTGGCGCCGAAGTCCACGCGCTCGTCGTCGCCGACGTCGCGGCCGATGAAGCGGCGGATGCCCTCGCCGCTGCCGACCGCATCGTAGGCCACGACACGATCGGGATGATGGCCCGTGTACATGCGGAACCATTCGCTGTACAGCGCCGCGGGGAAGGTTGCGCCGGCGCCTTCGATCAACGACCCGCCGGGCGGGACCAGCGGCGCCGTCACCTTGATCGCCGACACCCTGCGCGGAACCGCCTCGGCGCGGCAGCCGCTCATGGCGGCCGCCGCGAGCAGGACGAAGGCGCCGCAGTTCGGCACGCGCCGTCTAACTGAACTCGCCACGGATGTACGCCTGCGTATGGCCATGCTCGGGGGCTTCGAAGAGCTGCCGCGTCGGCCCGAATTCGACCAGATACCCGGTTCGTCCGCCTTCGCTCGTGTCGACGTACAGGAATCCGGTGTGATCGGCGACGCGCTGCGCCTGCTGCAGGTTGTGCGTGACGATGGCGATCGTGTAGCGCTTGCGCAGTTCGAGCATCAGCTCTTCGATTCTCCGGGTGGCGATCGGATCGAGCGCCGAGGCCGGCTCGTCCATCAGAATCACTTCCGGTTCGGTCGCGATCGCCCTCGCGATGCACAGGCGCTGCTGCTGACCGCCCGACAGCGACAGCCCGCTCTTCTGCAGCTTGTCCTTGACTTCGTCCCAAAGCGCAGCGCCCTTCAGCGCCTGCTCGACGCGTCCAGCGATGTCGCCCTTGAAGCCGTTCAAGCGGAGTCCGAAGGCGACGTTGTTGTAGACGCTGGTCGCGAACGGATTTGGCTGCTGAAACACCATGCCGATGAAGCGGCGCACGGCCACCGGGTCGATCGCCGGGTGATAGATGTCGTGGCCGCGGTATTTCACGTGGCCTTCGAAGCGGAAGCCGCGGACCAGATCGTTCATCCGGTTGAGGCAGCGCAGCACCGTGCTCTTGCCGCAGCCGGACGGACCGATGAACGCGGTGATCGCGTTCTTGGCGATCGGCAGATCGACGTCGCGGACCGCCTTGAACGTGCCGTAATACAGTTCCTTGATCCGGCAGTCGATGACGACGTTCGATTGATCCGATCCGGACGCGCCATGCACCCGGCTCGACGGGTGCGAGTCCCTGCTGGACGGCATGCTGACGGTGGCCATGTACCGGGTCTCCTGGACTCCTAGAAGTGATGCACCTGACGCGACGAGAGGCTCTGGCCGATGATGTTGGCGCCGAGGACGAGCAGGACCAGCACCAGCGCGGCCGCCCAGGCGAGCTCGACCTGGTTCTGGAACGGCATGCCCGCGAAGTTGTAAATCAGCACGGCAAGCGACGCGGTCGGCTGCATCAGGTTCATGCGGCCGTGGGTCCAGAGCCAGTAGTTGCTGAAGAGCGCGGTGAAGAGCAGCGGCGCGGTCTCGCCGGCGGCGCGCGCGACGGCGAGCATGATGCCGGTCAGGATGCCCGGCAGCGCCGTCGGCAGCAGCACCATCCAGACGACCTGCGTGCGGGTCGCGCCCATCCCGATCGCCGCGTCCACCATCCGCGCCGGCACCATGCGGATCGCGTCTTCGGCGGTGAGCACGATCGTCGGCAGCATCAGAATCGAGAGCGCTGCGGCGCCGGCCACCGCGGAGAATCCGCCGGTCATCAGCACGATCGCGCCGTAGGCGAAGACGCCGGCGAGAATCGACGGAAAGCCGGTGAGCACCTTCGCGCAGAACCGGACCGTCTCGGCGACGCGGCCGCCGGTCGTCTGCGCCAGGTAGATCGCCGTCAGCAGGCCGACCGGCACCGTCACGACCATCGCCAGCGCGACGATGACGAGCGTGCCGGCGATCGCGTTGCCGAAGCCGCCGCCCTGCTCGAGCGCCGCCGGCGGCAGCTGGGTGAACACGGCGGGACTGAGCTTGCGCCCGCCACGCCAGAACAGCATCAGCACGACCGAGAACAGCGGCACCAGCGCGATCAGCGTCATCGCCGTGACCAGCGCGTTGAGCGACAGATCGATCAGCGTGCGCGGCCGCCGAATCGATCGCTCGAGCTGCGAGAAGTCGATGTCGACGAACGGATCGACGACGTCGGGGTGCTGGCTGACGGGATGGTCGGGCGGCGGCATGGTCAGCCGGCACGGAGGCGCGCCGCCCGCTGAATGATCATGGCGCCGATGATGTTGACGATCAGGGTGATGCCGAGCAGCACGAGCGCGGCGTACATGAGCACGCTCACCTGCCGCGCGCCGGCTTCCGGAAAATTGTTGGCGAGCAGCGCCGACAGGGTGTTCGCCGGAGAAAAAATCGACAGGCTGATCTGGTTCGAGTTCCCGACCAGCATCGCCAGCGCCATCGTCTCGCCGAGCGCGCGGCCGAAGGCGAGCACCAGGCCGCCCATGATCCCGCGCGAGGCGGTCGGAAGAATGACGGCGATCACCGTCTCCCACCGTGTCGCGCCCAGGCCGTACGCCGCCATTCGCAGCTTCGGCGGCACCGAGACCAGCGCATCGCGGCTGATCGCGGTGATCGTCGGCAGAATCATGATCGCGAGCACGAGCACCGCGGGCAGCACGCCCGGCCCGCTCAGATCGGTGGCGAAGAACGGAATCCATCCCAGCTTCAGGTGCAGCCAGTTGCACGCCGGCCGGACGAGCGGGATCACCACGAACAGTCCCCAGAGTCCGTAGACGACGCTGGGAATGGCCGCCAGCAGCTCGACCAGATTTCTCAGGAGGTTCTCGATCTGATCGGGCAGGCGGCACCATGTCGGGTGCAGGTGGAGGTTGGAGCGCCGCAGCGCCGAGAACACCGCCTGGCCCGCGTAGCCTTCGCTGAGGAAGATCGCCACCGCGAGGCCGAACGCCGAGCCGACGACCAGCGCGAGAATCGACGTGTAGAGCGTCCCCCACATCTCCGCGAGAATGCCGTAGCGCTCCGTGTTCGGATCCCAGACCCGGCCGGCCAGGAAGCCGATGCCGTAACGCTGCATCGCCGGCGCCGCCGACACCGCGATCCGCAGCACGATGAAGGTGACCAGCACGACGGTCAGGCAGGCGAAGAACAGGCAGGCGCCGCGGAAGATGCGATCGGTCAGCACCTGCGGCCGGCTTGGCGCGCGCGCGATCTCGCCCGAGCGGGCTTCGAACATCCCGGGCAGCGACGCCGGCGTCGTGGTCAATTCGGACACGACGCGATCAGTTCGACGAGATGTTCTGGACCGCGGCCGTCGCCTTCTCCACGACCGCCGGCGGCAGCGGAATGTAGCCGAGCGCCTCGGCGTCCTTCTGTCCGTCGGTCAAACCGTACTTGACCAGGTCCTGAATCGCCTGCTGCTTGTTCCTGTCGGGATACTTCTTGTAGCAGATCAGCCAGGTGTAAGTGACGATTGGATAGGCCTCGGGGACTTCCGGATCGGCGGCCCACGCGATCATGTTGTCCGGCAGCGTCGCCGAGGCGAGCGCGGCCTGACCCGACGCGGTGTCCGCCGCGACGAACTTGCCGGCCTTGTTCTCGAGTGTCGCGAACGGCACCTTCTGGCTCGTCGCGTAGCCGTACTCGATGTACCCAATCGACCCCGGCGTCGTCATCAGGCTGGCCGTCACGCCTTCGTTGCCCTTCGACTTGGTGCCGACCGGCCAGTTCGGCATCGTGTTCGCGCCGACCGACTTGCCGAAGTCCTGATTGACCGCGCTGAGGTGCTGCGAAAAGACGAACGACGTGCCGCTGCTGTCGGCGCGGACCACGACGTTGATCGGCGTCTCCGGAAGTTTGGCGCCGGGATTGGTCTCGGCGATCGCCGAATCGTTCCATTTGGTGATCGTGCCGAGGAAGATGCCGGCGTACGCGCGGCGCGACAACCGCAGGTTGTCGACGTCCTTCACGTTGTAGGCGAGCACGATGCTGCCGGCGGTCATCGGGAACAACTGGACGCCGCCCTCGACCTTGGCCATGTCCTCCGGCTTCATCGCCGCGTCGCTGGCGCCGAAGTCCACCGTGCGGTCGATCACGCTCTTCACGCCGCTGCCGCTGCCCACCGACTGATAGTCGACGAGCACGTTCGAGTGAGCGGCGCTGTACGCCTTGAACCACTTGTTGTACAGAGGAGCCGGAAAGCTCGCGCCGGCGCCCTGCAGCTTCACGGCGCTGGCAGCCGCCGGATCCGACGTGCCGCCGCCGCACCCGGACACCACCAGCGCCAGGCCGGCAATCGCCACCACGGCATTCGACGGTCGCAATTTCATGGGGGGACTCCTTCAGGGGTTGCGGCATCTTGTTCCGCCCATGTGACAACCGTGTCACGGAAGGACGACGTCCGTACAACGCCGCCGCCCGGCGGCAGCCCTGCACCGACGAGGCGACCGGTCTGGCCGCAGGCTTCAGGTAGCCGGCCGTGGGCGTCGCACGACCGTTACTGCACCGTGCGTTAATCGGCCGACGCGGGAGGATTTCATGCCGCACGAACACGACGACGACCTGGCGCCCCGGCTCGAGCAGCGGCACGACGGCGAGTCCGAGGAGTTTCCGGCGACCGAGGAAGAGTACGAGATTGCGGACGACGAGGAGATCGACGACGACGCGATCGTCGGCAAGTGAGGGCACCATGAGCGACGGGCCGTTCTTCGGATCCTCACGGCGGCCGCCGCGCGCGCCGCGTACGCGCCAGCCGCCGCCCGAGGTGTTTCCCACACCAACGGAGATAGCCGATCGCGCCTACGAACTGTTCCTCGCCAACGGCAAGCGCGGCGAGCGCGCCGCCGACTACTGGCGTCGCGCCGAGGACGAACTGCTCGATCGCGCGGCACGACGCATCGTCGGCTGATCGATCTTCCGTCTGCCTTCCCATCTGCACGGCGTACTGCCCGCCGTGACCGGTTGACGTTTACCTGGCGTCACAAAGGATTGACGCCGGCATCGCAACGTCTTTACCTGACCGTCACGATCGCCTCATACCTTCTCATTCCGGCCACGCGCCATCCGTCACGCGTTCAATTTTCGAAAGGGACTCCATGAACACGAGCGACCGTCGCACCTTTCTGAAGTTGCTCGGCACGCCCGCCCTGGCAGCCGCGGCGCCGCTGGACATGAGCCGGCTGCTGGCGATGCCGGCCAACGATCGGACCAGGTCGATCAACGACGTCGAGCACGTGATCTTCCTGATGCAGGAGAACCGATCGTTCGATCATTATTTCGGAACGATGCGCGGCGTGCGCGGCTTTGCCGACCCACGGGCGGTGAAGCTGCCCGGCGGCGCGCCGGTGTGGAATCAGCCGAACGGCGCCGGCGTGCTGCTGCCGTTCCGTCCCGACGTCGCGGACCTCGGTCAGACCTTCCTGCCGGATCCGCCGCACGGCTGGACCGACACGCA
>DATFWL010000317.1:0-7744 GCA_035259385.1 Vicinamibacterales bacterium
CGAGCAAACCGTCGGCCGACGGAACGGTCCTGGCGCTCTTTTCTCCGGTTTGATGCGAGAGGTGCAGGTAAGCGGAGAACGGTTTGCCTTTCCGGTACGTGACCTGCAAAGACCGCTCAGTCATTCGGAGACCTCATAGACAGTGACGACGACCAGGAGTGAGGCGTCGACGTCGGGCTCCACGATTACAATCCACGGCCGCTTGTTCCTGGCGACATGGATCATGAATCGGCCCTCGACGACGCTCGGGTCGAACGCGGTCGCTCCAGCATAGCGCGGACGTCGACCTCCGTCACGCCGCGCTGGTCCATGCGCAGTCGGCGTGGGGCGTGAACGAAAGTTCCCAGCTCCACCACGACGGAAACTCGGGCTTGGAGGTAATCAACAATGTTGCATGATATCAACCCACTTCCAACCGGGTTTCGGTGCGCATTTCACGTCACGACGCGTGATACCTAGGCGAATCAAACGCGCATGCTTGAGAGGAGATGGTCCCCCTGGCGTCATCACCCTCCCTCCACCCCTCTGTCCACGCGTGCCGCTGAAATTCAGCCGAGTCCTTGCCGAATTCCTCCCGAATCGCGTCCCGAACGGCGTGCTCTACGTTGTCCACGCGATCATCATCGTGACGGATGTTCTCAGTTCGAAGTCGTTCGATGTCGACGATACGCCGTTTCAGCTTCGTGATCGTTGTTTCGATCTCCGCGACGATTCTGAACTGCCTGACGTCTGGCGGTTGAGGCGGTCGTGGTAGGCGGCGTGGGGCCATTAGACTGCTCCAGTACGATCAGCTGTTCGATTCTTCCAGACTGCATCAGGCCCCTCGGTGTCTAAACTGAGATGAGACAGGCGGACCTACGTTTCGTCGTCGCCACGGTGGCGAGAGCATCAGACTGCGCCGCTGCAGCGCCGCGCACACGACGTCGAGCTGGCGTATCGCGCCGTCGATCCGGCCTCGATTGGCACAGCTTCCCAGAGCCTCGTCTTGTTATCGTCTTCTCCGTCGTGCTGGCTTGCGCGTTCCACTCGACTGCGCTTGCGCAGTCCCAACCGCACGGCACCGGGGTCATCGTCGGTACAGTTGTCGATGAACACCACGTGCCGGTATCACGAGCACAGGTTCAGGCGTTTTCGGCCGAGGATGTGAAAAAGGCGTCCGAGGGCTCCCATCGTTTGGGTCGGAGCAGCGGTTCCTCGTCAACCGATGCCGCAGGAATGTTCCGAATCTCAGGCCTTGCTGCGGGCGACTACGTAGTCGCCGCGGAAGCCATTCCGAAGTTCCCGAGCGGCGGACGGTTTCCAGGGCCTATGTACGGAGCGTCGTTCTATCCATCGACGCTCGATGTTTCGCACGCGGTGTTCGTTGACGCGCTCCAGCAACAACCGGCGACGGTCCAAATAGAACTTGTGCCTGTCACACCGGTACGCGTGACCGGTACTGTGATGAGTGCGTCTGGCCGGTCGACGGAAGGTTTCGACGTCAAGCTGTTTCGAAGCTTCGGTGGGTTCGGGAGCGGGGGGCCGGTGGCGGTCGTAGGAGCAAAAGGCACCTTCGAAATACCGCGCGTGCCTCCCGGTGAGTACGGACTGACCGTTGAGCCTCACGCGTCGGAGCCTGGTCAGAAGGGACGCGAGTTTGTCGAAACGATGATCGCGGTGACAGACCACGACCTCGATCTGTCGCTCATCCTCGGACCGGGTGCGTCCATCGCCGGACACGTCGTGTTTGAGCCATCGGGATCCGTCACGACACCCATCGGGCTACGCGTAACGGCGAACCCGGGTCACGAACAATTCGGCGCCGGACTGTATGTCGCCGCTGCCGTGAAGAGCGACTGGACATTCACGATGACGGGCCTATCCGGTTCGTACGAGTTTTTGGTGTCATCGGATCGGCCGCCGCCGGTCGTCGTGGCAACGCGTGTGGTCGTCGATGGGACATCGTACCCCGCGACTGGAGGCATCGCGCTCGCAGAAGGCGATCACAATGTCGTCGTCTTTGCAGCACCGCGGGCGGGTCCAAAGCCGACAGTCGACAGTACGCAACCGTCGAGTGCGCTTGTTGAACAGTTCAAGAACGAGAAGCATTTTTGGAGCCAGATGGAGATCGCGAAGGCGATCGCGGCGAAACGTGACGCAAGTGTGCTGCTGCCGCTCGGCGACTGGCTTGGTCACCAGGATCGGCACATCCGCGGCAACGTTGCGTTCATCTTCGCCGGCTTCGGCGATCCGCGCGGACTGCAGACGATCACCGAGATCCTCGCCGACCGGTCGGTGCGACCCGAGGGTCAAGGAATCCCGGGCGTTGCCGGCGACGGACGATATCACTTCGAACAGCAAGTTGCGTCAGACAGATATTACGCGGCGCACCTCCTGGGCGATTTGCGGGATTCGCGCGGCGTCGCGCTTCTCGTGCCGCTCCTGGACGATCCGGAGACGCAGTCGATCGTGCCGTGGTCGCTCGCACAAATCGGCGACACGAGCGCCATCCCGCCTCTCATCGCAGCGCTCGACAACGACGATCCGTCGAGCCGCGTGCTGGTGATTTACGCGCTCGAGCAGCTGCACGCAAAGGAGGCGGTTCCGCGTCTCATGACGCTGGTGAACGACGATCGCAAGTCCCGTTTCGGCGCGCTCGTCACCGTATCAGAGGCGGCGAAGGCGGCCATCGCGAAGCTTCGGTGACATCAGCTGGCCACGCCGCGCAGGGCCGCCACCTGGGTGCAACCAGCTCGCCAACTGGTTCCAGCTGGCTCCCGTCTGGTCCACCAAACCTCCGCTCATGATGACGCGGAGGTTGCCCGCCGTGTAGAAGTCAGTCTTCTCCCGGCGCAACAACGTCCCGCTCGAATGACTCGGGGCGGCATCCACACACTCCCGTGGGACGCCTCGATCAACGGTCCAGCGCCAGGCTTCCCGTGACGGTGGCGGTTGACGCCAAGCTCTGTAGATTGAGAACGCGCTCGACAGTGAGCATTCCCGAAGCATCCGCGAACCGACCGGTACCTCCGGTGATCGTATGGGTCTCAGTAATGGTCGCTGTCGGGAAAGCGATGACAGCCGTCCCAACCGTGCTGGTGAACAACTGATCGCCGTTCGATGCCGTCCATGTGGCCGTCCCGGTCGCGGTCACGGGCGGCGGCGTGACATTGAAACTGGCCGTGATTGTGAAGCGACCCAGATGGGTTGACTCTCCCTCACCGGTCAGATTGTGGAGTGGCCCTGCGACAGTCTCCGTGGCATTGAATGCGCCTTTGAACGGCAGATCCGATCCCGCAACCGCACGGGCGCCTCCAGAAGCCAAGGGAAGATGTGGCAATGATGAGGGTGCGGATGGCACCTGACCGCAGGCCGAAGTGACGAGACAAATTCCAAGCAACAGATAACGCATGTGACCTCCTGATGGACGAACCATCTCGAACTGGCGCCCATGCTGCGCGGCGGGCGAGGCCTAGTCCATGGAGGTGCCGTCAAGACCACCTGAAGTTTGTCTCTTCTCGCAAGCTACACAGCCGACAGGGGTTGTGGGGTGGAGAGCCATCAGGCCACAGTCGGTACCCCGCATCGGGCACCTGATGTGGCATCGTATTCGGCGTCCGCATGCAATCCCCTCCGTCGATCTCGTCTGCGAATTGGCGGTTCGGTCCGTTCGAGCTCGACGTGCGCGCCTACCAGCTCCGTCGCCAAGGTCGCGCGATTCGGCTCGAGCGCCGGCCGATGGACCTCCTTATCCTGTTGGTGGAACGGCGCGGCGACTTGGTGACGCGCCACGAGATTATCGAGCGTCTCTGGGGGCGTGACGTTTTCGTCGACGTGGACACCGGTATCAGTACGGTGGTCTGGAAGGTTCGCGCGGCCCTTCGAGACTCCGCCGACTCATCCCGCTACATCGAAACGGTGCCTGGAAGGGGGTATCGATTTGCAGCTTCCGTCGAAGCGGTGCACCCCAGGGGCGACGACGATCAGAGGCCGGCGGACAGCACACCTGAAAACCCTGAAGCTCCGGTGGCAGGCCCGGCGGCCGACGCTGACGCGTCAATACGCGCGATTCGGACCTGGCAGACGAAGACAGGATCTGCCGTTGCGGTCATGTTGCTCGTCGTTGTTTTCGTCGCGATGTTCTTGTATGGGTCGGCGTCGAGTCCGCCGTCGAGGGCGGTCAGCATCGCCGTCCTGCCGTTTTCATCTTCCGAGCGTAGCGGAAACGACCAGTACGTTGTCGACGGGATCAGTGACGACGCGATTGCATCGCTCAGCCAGATCGATCCCACACACGTGCGGGTGATTGCACGGAGTTCGGTGGAAGCCGCGCAGCGCGCGTCGCCGCGGGTGATGGATCTCGCGGATGCCCTCGGCGTGACCTACGTCGTCCAGGGCCGCGTCGCTGCCGAAGGTGATCGCGTGCGCATCACCGCGGCACTCGTTCGCGGGAAAGACGGCGCGCAGATCTGGTCGGAGACTTACGACCGGGCCCGGACCGAGCTCCGCGGGCTGCAGCGGGAGGTGAGCGTGGCAATCGCCGGGCGTGTGCGTCTGGAGGTTGCGCCGGAACGGCTGGCCAGGCTCGACCGCCGACAGACGGCGAACCCCGCCGCGTACGACGCGTACCTGCACGCCCGTTATTTCGAGAACCAGCGCAACAGGGAATCCGTATCGCGCGCGATTCAGTTCTACCAGCAGGCCGTGGCACTGGACCCCGACTATGCCCTGGCGTGGGCCGGATTGTCGTTCACCTACGCCGCCAGCGCGATCAACAGCGATGCCGATCCGCGCGAGGTTGCGCCGCGTGCACGCCAGGCGGCCACGAACGCCGTGCGTGCGGACAGCGAGCTGCCAGAGGCACAGTTCGCGGCCGGCTACGTTCAGTGGCTGCTCGACTGGGACTGGCAGGCTGCTGAATCGGCGTTTCGGCGGGCGATCACACTCGACGCGAGCCATGTGGCCGCACATCGCACGCTTGGTCACGTTCTGTCGCAGATGGGCGCGCATTCTGCGGCGGAATTGGCGATGGACCGCACGCGCACACTCGACCCGTTGTCACCGATGACCTATGCGCTGTCCGCTCAGGTCGCCTATCAGGCGCGCGACAACGCAGCCGCCGTGAAGTACGCCAAACGGGCGACCCTTGTGGACTCGAGGTTCTGGATCGGCCACATGCAGCTGGCACAGGCCTATGCCCAGATCGGCGAAACCGATGTCGCGCTGGAAACACTGACGGACGCCGCCAGGTTCTCGGGCGGCGAGAACAGCAGGACCATTTCCCTCCGCGGATACATCATGGCGCGCCTTGGTCGGACCGTCGAAGCGCGGGAAGCGTTGCGCGCGCTGTCCGCGTTGGCACGCGAACGTTACGTGCCGCCTTACACGTTCGCGCTGGTGCATGGGGGACTCGGCGACCGCGATGCCGCGTTTGACTGGCTGAACCGTGCGTTCGACGCGCGCGACGTCAACCTCATTTTTCTCACCGTCGATCCCAAGTGGGATCCGTTCAGAACTGACGAGCGTTTCCGAGCGCTGTTGGAGCAGTGCCACTTCGCCAAAGTGGGCACCTGATGATTGAGCGGAGGTACCCCCGTGGAGCCTGAACGCTGGCGTCAGATCGCACGCCTCTACGAGTCGGCGCTCGAACAACCGGAAAGCGACCGCGTGGCCTTCCTGGAGCGCGTCTGCGCAGACGTGGAGCTTCGCCGAGAAGTCGCATCGTTACTAGCCGTCCAGGACGCCGCGACCGAGACCGATGAAGACGCGGCGGATATCATCGGCCACACATTCGCGCATTATCGCGTCGTCAACAGGCTCGGCGGCGGCGGGATGGGTGTCGTCTTCACCGCTGAAGACGTGCGGCTCAATCGCCCGGTGGCTCTCAAGTTCCTTCCGGAGCGGTTTCGCCGGGACCAGGCTGCGCTCGAGCGGTTTCGACGCGAGGCTCGTGCGGCCTCCTCTCTGAATCACCCCAACATCTGCACGGTCTTCGACATCGGCGAACAAGACGGCCGCCCGTTCATCGTCATGGAGCGGCTCGAGGGGCAAACGCTCAAGCACCGGATCCAAGGCGAACCGCTACCGCTGGACGATGTCCTCGAGTTGGGCCGAGAGATTCTCAGCGTGCTCGAGGCCGCCCACGCCAAAGGCATCGTGCACCGCGATATCAAGCCGGCCAACATCTTCATCACCGATCGCGGCCAGGCCAAGATCCTCGATTTCGGCATCGCCAAGCTGGTTGCCGACGTGGAATCGGTCGAAGTCATGTCAGCGAGCACCGCAACGGCGATCGGCGAGCACACCCTGACACAACCTGGAGTGGCACTCGGAACACTCTCGTACATGTCGCCTGAACAGGCGCACGGGAAGCCGGTAGACGCCAGGAGCGACTTGTTCTCGTTCGGTGCTGTCCTCTACGAAATGGCGACTGGGAAGCGGGCGTTCCCGAGGTCACTGGACTGGACGCGCCCTCCAGCACCGCACGGTCTGGATCGCGAGCTGTATCGAATCGTTCTGAAATTGCTCGAGGCTGACCCGCAGGTGCGATACCAGCGCGCGTCAGATGTCCTCTCAGATCTCGGGCGGCTCGAGACCCGGCTCCGATCGGTCGGCTCGCCGCGTTTGTGGCTGATCGCCGGGGTGGCGGCCGTCGCGGCCGTACTCGCCGCTGTACTTCTGTGGCCGCGAGCCCGCCCGACGGTGCAGGCGGTCGAACTCACGCGCGTGACGTCCGACTCGGGCCTGACGGCGCACCCTGCGCTCTCGCGCGACGCGAAGTTGCTCGCGTACGCATCCGATCGCGCCGGTGGCATCATGAACATCTGGGTGCAGCAGGTAGCCGGGGGAGAACCGGTCCGTGTGACCGACGGACCGACCGACGACACCGAGCCATCTTTTTCCCCCGACGGCACTCTGATCGCTTTTCGATCTGAGCGTGACGGAGGTGGTATCTACACGGTCCCAACGCTCGGTGGTGCGGCCCGACGCATTGCCGATCAGGGGCGGCGACCACGGTTTTCGCCCGATGGCCAGTCGATCGCGTACTGGATCGGTGGCCACCAGCAGTTCGCCAGGAATCAGACGTACATCGTCCCTTCATCCGGTGGTGAACCTCGCCGGTTGGCCTCGACGTTCTTCTCGGCCGACGATCCGCTGTGGTCGCCGGACGGCCAGCACATCTTGTTTCTGGGCGCCGAAGACGACAAGAAGCCGGTGGCCGAACGGTACGATTGGTGGGTCGTGCCGGTGGCCGGGGGAGTGCCGGTCGCGACCGGCGCCCTGGCGGCGCTTCGCAGCAAGGGCGTGTCACCGGTCTGGCGGGAACCGTGTGACTGGATGGACGATTCAATCGTCTTCGCTGCGTCGACCGGTCAATACGCGACCGTGCTCAGCACGGGCCTGATCAATCAGTCGAGCATTTGGAGCGTGCGTCTCGCCTCGAATCCCTGGCGCATCGATGGTGACCCGCGGCAGCTGACCATTGCCTCGGGCGCAGAGGCGCAGCCTTCGGTCGCGCGGGGCACGGACGGCACTGCTCGATTGGCGCTCACGACCGCGAGCACGCCTGCGAACACGCATATCTGGGCGCTGCCAGTCCGGGTGAACGAGGGCAAGGTCACGGGCGAGCCGGAGCGCTTGACCACCAGCCTCTTCGAGAATCAGTACGCATCCATTTCAGCAGACGGCGGCACGCTCGTGTTCTCGTCCGACCGGCAGCGGAACCAGGACATTGTCATCAAGGACCTGCGAACCGGCACCGAAA